>DASZML010000204.1:0-9213 GCA_035551875.1 Rhizomicrobium sp. | reverse complement strand
AGATGGCACGCGTCTGCCGCGCGTAACGGAAGGCGAAAAGGCCGGCGTCGAGAAAGTCGCGCCGGCGCAGCATTTCACCGAGCCGCCGCCGCGCTATTCGGAAGCCAGCCTCGTCCGCAAGATGGAAGAACTCGGTATCGGACGGCCTTCTACCTACGCCAGCATTCTTTCTACGCTGCGCGACCGCTCCTATGTCCAGATGGACCGCAATCGGTTCATTCCCGATGACAAGGGCCGTATCGTCACGATCTTCCTGACGAACTTTTTCAAAAAATATGTCGAGTATGGCTTCACCGCCGATCTCGAAGAACAACTCGACGAGGTTTCCGCCGGCAAGCTCGACTGGAAACAATTGCTGCGCGATTTCTGGCGTGATTTCTCCGCCGCCATCGGCGAAACCAAAGAGCTTCGCATCAAAGAAGTCATCGATCGTCTGGACGAAATCCTAAGTCCGCACATTTTCGAGCTGAAGGAAGATGGCAAAGATCCCCGCGTCTGCCCGAATTGCGCCGATGGCCGTTTGAATTTGAAGCTCGGACGCTTCGGCGCCTTCGTCGGCTGCTCGAACTATCCGGAATGCCGCTACACGCGCCAGCTCAGCCAGAAAGACGGCGACGAGGTCGGCGGCACGCGTGTGCTCGGCGCCGATCCGAATACAGCCGAAGAGATCACGCTGCGCTCTGGCCGCTTCGGGCCGTATTTCCAGCGCGGCGAGCCGAAAGAAAAAGGCGACAAGCCGGCGCGCGCGAGTGTTCCCAAAGGCACCGATATCGCGAGTGTCGATCTCGAACTGGCCTTGAAGATGCTGTCGCTGCCACGCGAAATTGGCAAACATCCGGAAGATGGCGAGCCTATCGTCGCGAATTTCGGCCGCTTCGGGCCTTACGTTTCGCACAACAAGCAATACGCCTCGCTCGATTCACCGGACGAAGTGTTCACCGTCGGCATCAATCGCGCTGTGACATTGCTGGCCGAAAAGAAAGCCAAGTCTCGCGCGCCGCGCGGGCCGGAAGCCTTGCGCGAATTGGGTGCGATGCCCGACGGTGGCGCGACCGTGAAAGTGATGCGCGGGCGCTATGGACCTTATGTCAGCGATGGTTCGACCAATGCGACGCTGCCGAAAGAAAACGATCCGTTGACGGTCACTCTTGAGCAGGCAATCGCGCTCATCGTCGAGCGCGAGGCAGCAGGGGGCGGCAAAAAGAAAAAGCCAAAGAAGAAGGCCGCGAAAGCCAAAGCCGAACCAAAGGTAAAGGCCGAGCCGAAAACCAAAGCTGCCCCGAAGGCAAAGTCCGCGCCCAAAGCGAAAGCCAAGCCGAAGGCCAAACCCGAAGAAGTCGAAGGCTGAGTTGGCGAAAGCGCGTTCCGGCAAATTTTTCCCCGGCCTCGACAAATCGCGCGTGCTCGACGTACTCGCGCAAAATCCAAACGCAACCAAACGCGACATTGCCCATGCGCTCGGCGTGAAGGGCAACGCACGCATAGAATTGAAACGCATATTGAAAGAACTTGAATCCGATGGCGCGCTGAAGCGTGGCCCTCACAAAACCTACGAAAAGCCCGGCGCGTTGCTGGAAGTGACGATCCTCGAAATCTCGGGTCACGACCCCGATGGCGAATTGCTCGCGCGGCCCCAGAAATGGGACAGCGAGGGCTCGCCGCCGCAAATCATTGTTGTGCCCGGACGTGAAGACGATGCCGGCCCGGCGCTCGGTATCGGCGAGCGCATCCTCGCGCGCCTGACCGAAACGCCGGACGGTTACGAAGCACGCATCATCCGCCGCCTCGGCGCGAGCGCGCATAAGGTGCTTGGCGTCTATCGCGAAGGAGAGCGCGGCGGGCGCATCGTGCCGATCGACCGAAAGACCAAGCACGAGTACATCGTCGATCCCAAAGAGCGCGGCGGCGCAAAACCGAATGAGCTTGTGCTGTGCGAGCCGCTATCGGGCCGCGCATCCGGCACGTTGCGCGCACGTGTTGTCGAACGCCTCGGCGATATGAATAAGCCGAAATCGGTAAGCCTCATCGCGATCTATGCGCACGGCATTCCGGTCGAATTTCCGAAAGAGGTTCTGGACGAAGCCGAACGTGCAGGGTCCGTGGATTCGCGCGGACGCACCGATCTTCGCAAGTTTCCGCTTCTCACCATCGACCCCGAAGATGCGCGCGATCACGACGATGCCGTATGGGCCGGCCCGGACGACGATCCCGCCAATCGCGGCGGACACATCGTGATCGTCGCCATCGCGGACGTCGCGCACTATGTGACGCCGGGCTCGGCGCTGGATCGCGAGGCGTTCAAGCGCGGCAACTCGGCGTATTTTCCGGATCGCGTCGTGCCGATGCTGCCAGAGCGGTTGTCCGCCGATCTCTGTTCGCTGATGGACAACGTCGACCGGCCCTGCCTCGCCGTCCGCATGGTGTTCGACGCGAATGGCAACAAGAAGCACCACGAATTCTTGCGCGGCATCATGCGCTCCGCCGCGAGCCTGACTTACGCTCAGGCACAGCGCGCATTTGACGGTCAAGACAACAGCGAGCTTGCGCGCAATGTTCTGACGCCGTTGTGGAATGCGTATCAGGCGATGATGAAGGCCCGCGAGAAGCGCGATCCGCTGGAGCTCGATCTGCCGGAACGGCGCATCGTGATCGGTGCAGACGGAAAGATCGCGTCCATCGCGTACCGCGAGCGGCTGGAGTCAATGAAGCTCATCGAAGAGATGATGATCCAGGCGAATGTTGCTGCCGCGGAGTCGCTGGAAAAGGCACGACAGCCCTTGATCTATCGCATCCACGAGCAGCCGTCGAAAGAGAAGCTATTCGCCTTTGCCGATTACATGCGAACCGTCGGCGCCAACTTCGCCAAGGGCCAGGTCATCAAGCCAGGTGTTTTCAATCGCGTTCTCGAAAGCGCAAAGAACGGCCCAACCGCCGAGGTGATGAACGACATTGTGCTGCGTACGCAAAGTCAGGCCGTCTATGCGCCTGCGAACGTCGGTCACTTCGGATTGAACTTGCAGAAATACGCACACTTCACCTCGCCGATCCGGCGTTATGCCGACCTCATCGTGCATCGCGCGTTGATTGCCGGCTTGCACCTCGGAGATGGCGGGTTAAGTGGTGCTGAAGAAAGCAAGCTCGGCCAGATCGCCGAGCAAATCTCCATGACCGAGCGTCGCGCGATGGCGGCGGAACGTGACTCTACCGACCGCTATGTCGCCGCCTACATGGAAGATCGCATTGGCGCGACGTTCGAAGCGCGCGTTACCGGCGTCACGCGGTTCGGACTGTTCGTTCGCATTCCCGACAGCGGCGCGGAAGGATTGATCCCAGCCCGATCGCTCGGTTTCGAATATTTCCGGCATGACGAGCGCAAGCACGCACTGATCGGCGAGCGCAGCGGCACGATATACAAGATGGGTGACAAGCTCACGGTGCGGCTGATGGAAGCCGCGCCATTGACGGGCGGGCTGCGGTTCGAGCTTGCCGATGCAAAATCGCCTGCGCGCCGCCCGCCACAAGCACAGCGTCCGATGTTCCGCAAAGCCGCGAAGCAGAAGCGAGGCCGACGGTGACGTTTGATCCTGACAACGAGAAAATCATCGCCGGTGCGTTGCGCCCCAAAGACGCCGCAACGCTCGTCCTTGTAAAAAAAGACGGTGGCGAAGTTCGGCTGCTAATGGGTAAGCGCCACGGCAATATGGCGTTCATGGCCAACAAATATGTGTTTCCCGGCGGGCGTGCCGATCCCGGCGACAAGCGCATCGCGGTTGGCGGCGATTTCAAGCCGGACGTTCTGAAGCGCGTATCGCATGGTGTGTCTCACGCGCGTGCGCGCGGACTGGCGTTGGCCGCGATCCGCGAAACCTTCGAAGAAGCCGGCATTCTCGTCGGTGAACACGCGGAGAAAACACCGCGCACGAAATCGCACGCATGGCGGAAATTCTTCGCGCACGGCATCGTGCCGCGTCTCGATCAGCTTGAAATGATCGCACGCGCCGTCACGCCGCCGAACCGCACACGCCGTTTCGATGCGCGCTTCTTCATGGCCGATGCGTCGGCCATTGCGCACGAACTCCATGCCGCGGAGAACGAAGAACTGCTGACACCGTGCTGGGTCACGCTGCCGGAAGCACGCGCGCTTGATCTACCCTCGATAACCCGCACGGTGATCGACGAAGTGGAAGCGCGGCTTTCCGACGGCGCCGATCCTGCGCGGCCCGCACCATTCTTCCGCTTTCTGCGTGGCAAGACCGATATTTCCTACCTCTGACAGCGAGCAGAATCTGCGCTAGGTTTCCCCGATAAGACTATCGAGGGGGAAACAATGAACATATCGATGAACCGCCGCGCCTTTATGGGCTCGGCCGCCGCAACTGCCGTGGCCGCGGGCACGCTGAAGCCGCAATTCGCATTCGCTGCTGATCAGTTCTCCGGCATCGACGCGGTGGGCCAAGCCGCATTGGTGCGCCAAAAGAAAGTCACGTCGCTGGAATTGGTGGACGCCGCCATCGCGCGCATCAACGCCGTCAATCCGAAAACCAATGCGGTCGTCGCTAAATATTTCGACGAGGCGCGCAAGGTCGCGAAGTCCGCGCTGCCTGGCAGCCCTCTCACCGGCATGCCCTACCTCATCAAGGATCTGAACGACATCAAAGGCAAGATTGCGACGTCCGGTTCGCGCCTGATGGCCAAGCATGTCGGCACCGTAAACAGCCTGATGGCGCAGAAGGCAATGGATGCCGGTCTGGTCATCGTCGGCAAAACCAACACACCGGAATTCGGGTTGATGGCTTCGACGGAAAGCATTCTGCTCGGTGCGTGTCACAACCCATGGAATCCGGGATACTCGACCGGCGGGTCGTCCGGCGGTGCCGCAGCGGCAGTGGCATCGGGCATGTTGCCGGTGGCGCACGCATCGGACGGGGGCGGATCGATCCGCATTCCTGCATCGAGCTGCGGCGTGTTCGGCTTGAAACCATCGCGCGGCCGCATGGCGTTCACCGCGCTGGAGAAAATGCCGGGCGATATTGCGGTAGAGAATTGTGTCAGCCGCAGTGTGCGCGACAGCGCGATGATCTTCTCGCTGTCGGAAGACAATTCCACCCATGCGCCATTCAAGCCGACAGGCTTCGTCTCCGGTCCGTCGAAGAAGCGGCTGAAAATTGCGTTCTCCACGCTGAACTATTTTGGCAAGGAGCCGCATGACGATGTAAGAGCATCCATCGAAGCGACGGCGAAGCTTTGCAAATTGCTTGGTCACGAAATCATCTATGTGAAGAACCCCGTGGGCGGCGAGGAATTCATCGACTCTTTCCTCACAGTCTGGGCATCGGGGCCGGCCCAACTCGTCGCGCTCGCCAAGAGTCACAAGCTCAGGCCGGAAGATGTTCTGGAGCCTTGGACCATTGGCCTCGCCGAATTCTTCGCGAAGAAACCAAAGAATGCGATGGCCAAGAGCCTCGCCTACTTCAGGAAGGTAGAAGCGGCGACGGATGCGTTCATGGCGCAATACGATGCGTGGCTGACACCGGTGCTCAATAGCACGGCGCCGAAGCTCGGCGAACAAGCGCCGACCGTTCCGTTCGAAACGCTCTACAAACGCATCACGGACTACGTGACCTACACGCCGATTCACAATGTCGCCGGAACGCCGGCGATGTCGGTGCCGCTAGGCTTCGGCACGAACGGGCTTCCGATTGGCAGCCAGTTCGCGGCGGCGAAGGGCGGCGAAGGCCTGCTCTATGCCCTGGCCTACGAGTTGGAACAGGCGCAGCCTTGGGCCGGAAAACATGCGCCGGTGTGGGCGGGTTGAAAAACTCGACGGAAGCGGCTGATTTCGTTGGATAAACTTTTCGGCGGCGGGCATTGACTTGAGCCTGCCGCTGGCTAGTTTACGGCCCCTTCGACTAACAGATTCAGGAATATCGCCATGGCGAAGCCCACCACCTCCAAGATCCGCCTCAACAGCGAGGGCGATTCCGGATTCTTCTACGTAACGAAGAAGAACACGCGCACGATGACGGAGAAGTTCACCATCCGGAAATACGATCCGGTGCTGCGCAAGCACGTCACGTTCAAAGAAGGCAAGATCAAATAATTTGGCCTGCGACCGAATTTGAGAACCCCGCCCGGATTGTTCCGCGGCGGGGTTTTCGTTTTCAGGCCGCTTGCTTCGCGCGCGATGCTTCCACGCGATTGATGAATGGAATGATGAACTCGCGCAGGATCGGGATGACCTCCAGCGGGAAGTCGTGCCCCCAGCCTTCAACCTCGTGATACTCCGAACCCGGAATGCACTGCGCCGTGTGGCGACCACCTTCCGTCCGCACCAGCGTGTCGGCTGAACCATGCAGCACGAGCGACGGCACATTGAGTGACTTTAGTCGCTCCGTGCGCGGCGGCGCGGCCATGATCGCCGCGAATTGCCGCGATGTGCCTTCCGGGTAATAGGAGCGATCATAACTCTTGCCGATGAGCTCGATGATGCGCGGCTCATCGAACGGCCAGCGCGTCGAAGCATAGGCCCGCCTGCCCTTCAGCGAATGCGCGATGACCGTGGCGCGTTCGCCATTCGGCGGACGGCCCTGCAGCGCGGCCTGCGCTTCCGGCGTTGAACGGGGGAGCGAATAATCGCCGGTCGTGGAGAAGATTGAAATCAACGAGCGTGTCTTCTCCGGATGATTGAGCGCCACAAGCTGCGCGATCATCCCGCCCATCGAAGCACCGGCGATATGCGCGGTTTCGATGCCGAGGGCGTCCAGCAAGCCAGCAGCATCCGCTGCCATATCGTCGAGCGTGTAGGGGATATCGGGTCTGCGGCCTTCGGCAACCGCTTTCATAACATCGTCGGGCTTGGGGATGATGCCATCCCACTTTTGCGCCAGTCCGACATCTCGATTGTCGAAGCGGATGAGTTTGATGCCCGCATCGGTGAACATGCGGTACAGCTCATCCGGCCAGCTTGTCATTTGCGAGCCGAAGCCAGAGATCAGGATCAGCGGAATGCCGTCCTTTGGGCCGGAGACGTCGTATTCGATTTCGATGCCGTTCGCGCGGATTTTCATGCCGCCTTCGCTTTCTCGACGCTGCCAATGAATTCGCTGAGGTGCTGTATGTAAACCGGCACGAGCCCTTTGGAAAAATCGTGCGCCATGCCGGGAACAACAACTAGTTTCGCGCCAGAAACACACGCAGCGGTATCTTTTCCACAATCCAGCACAAGGATTGGATCGTCCGCGCCATGCAGCACCAGCGTGGGCGCGCGCACGCTTTTCAGTTTCTCGTGGCGTGGATAGGCCGCGATGATCGCCGTCAGCTGACGCGCCACGCCTGCCGGGTCGAATGGCGTGCGATCGATAGCGGCTTCGGTATTCGCGACGATGTCGGCTTCGCTATCCGGGAAGCCGGGACTCCCGAGCACATGTGCGACGCGCAAACCGGCAGCAATGCGATCCTCGCGGCTGTCGCTTGCGGGCGGCGTCGTCAGCGCAGCCATCGCTTCGGGTTTGCCCGGCGGCAATCCGGGGCGCGCGGTCGTCGACATAATCGACGTGAGACTAATCGTATGGCCAGGATGATTGATGGCTACGAGCTGCGCGATCATCCCGCCCATCGAAGCGCCCGCGATATGTGCGCGCTTGATGCCAAGCGCGTCGAGCAAGCACACTGCGTCCTTCGCCATGTCGTCCAACGTATAAGCGGACGCGGTCGTTCCACCGGACATGAGCGCCGCCATCGCGGCCGCTGTGTCAGGCATGCCGAGCCGATGCAGATGCGTCGAAAGTCCGACGTCGCGATTGTCGAAGCGGATGACCCGATAGCCCTTCGCAGCCAACCCTTCGCAAAACTCAGTCGGCCACATCGTCAACTGCGCGCCGAAGCCCATGATGAGCAGGATCGCGGAATCGCTGTCCCGACCGAAACTTTCGTATTCGATTTCGAGCCCGTTTGCTTTGACCTTGGCCATGTCCGTCCCGTCCCTTTTGTTGTTCTGTTTGAAGATTAGCAGAGGTTTGGCGGCGATTGACAAGCGGTGACGCGCGCCGGAATGTCCGGCATTCTCTGAAAACCGATGCACCGCGACCTCACCCGCTTTTCCAACGAAACGTTCGACCTGCTGATCATCGGCGGTGGTGTGACGGGCGCCTGCGTCGCACGTGACGCAGCGTTGCGCGGACTCAAAGTCGCGCTGATCGAAAAGAACGATTTCGCGCACGCCACAAGCGCGCACAACTCCAAGCTTATTCATGGCGGGCTTCGCTATCTGCGGAATTTCGAGCTGGGACTGGTACGGGAGTCGCTGAAGGAGCGCCGCATCTGGCAGCGCACCGCGCCACATCTCGTGCAACCGCTTCCATTTCTTGTGCCGCTTTACGATGCTGGCGCGAAAGGCCGGGCGACGCTGGCGGCGGGTCTCACACTTTATGATCTGCTATCCTTTGATCGCGGCTGGTTGGACGATCCCGACCAACGCCTGCCCGGCCATTCGTGGCTGAACGCGAAAAAGGCGCTCGAGCGCGAGCCAATGCTGGAAGGCAAAGGCTTCGAAGGTTCTTTCCTTTATTACGACGCGCAGATGTACGCGCCTGAGCGGTTGGCGCTGGAGTGCATCATCGACGCAGCTGCGCATGGCGCGGCCGTCGCCAATCACGTCGGCGCAGAAGGCTTGCTCGTCCGCAATGGCCGCGTGGAAGGTGCTACGGCAAAAGACACATTCACCGATGCCCGTTTCGACATTCGCGCGAAAACGACATTGCTCGCCGCTGGTCCGTGGGCGGACATCTTTCTTGCGCAGGCGCTTGGCAAACCATCGACGCATAAGATCATGCGCTCGAAAGGCATCCATCTCATCGTTTCAGCGATGACGAAGATCGATGCGCTCACTGTTGCGGCGGCGGGCGGGCATTTCTTTGTGCTACCCTGGCGCGGTCATTCGATCCTCGGTACGACGGACACCGCGTTCCACGAAGCGCCGGATCAGGTCGGCGTGACCGCGAATGATATTGAAAGCTTTCTGTCGTTCATCAACGCCAACCTGCCATCCGCAAATCTAAAGCGTTCCGACGTGCAGCACTTCTATGCAGGCCTTCGCCCACTAGTAGATGATGGATCCGGCGATACCTACGACGCCAGCCGGCGTGCTGAGCTCATCAATCATGCCGAAGGCGACAATCTCGACGGACTGTTCTCGGCGATCGGCGGCAAGTGGAC
>DASZML010000203.1:0-19058 GCA_035551875.1 Rhizomicrobium sp. | reverse complement strand
TTTCCGTTGGAAACGAGCTCGGCGTAGGAATTGTCGTACGTCTTGAGACACCCGCCAACATCATGCCCGGCCTGCTTCACCGACTGAATGATCCGGCGCTTGGAGTCGTTGATATACTGACCGAGTTCAGGCGATGACACGGATGTCGGCCGGATGTCGCGGACCTGGCGCAGGACGTAATTTACCTGCGGCCAGAAGTCGTTCATCGACCATTTGTAGTAGAGAAAACCGCGCCAGCTGAACACGCCTTCCCGAAATTCAGCACCTTGCAGACCGAGGGTGAGGCGCAAAGGGTCCAGCTTCTCATCCACCTCACTGGAAAGAAGCGCCGAAACAAGTTTCGACGTGGATGCACTGTTGCTGGCGGAGCCCCCCATCGCCAGTTGAATGAGGCTCTGAATATTGCCGGCAACAAAATCATACATGCGCTTGCGATCGGCGGCGGAGATTTCGAAATAGCAGCTGCCGACGTCAAATTCGTTCATGCGCAGATGCTCGCGCAAGAGAAAAGGATCGAGCGAAGGAACCGCATCGATCAGGCGGAGGACTTCGAGATCCCGTTCGACGCCAACACCGTCTTTGTAGTTGCCGATCTGCTGAACGGTTTCCTGATATCCTCTTTGATCGACGAAAAACGAACGGCCGCCAAGTTTCAGGTCGCGTTCGTCAAACGGAACGATGATCTTCGTCGCGACGGAGCGCCGCGAATGGAAAAGGTAGGTTTCGTCGCCTCGCACGCGATGACGCAACAGGATCGACCGGTTGAAAACCGGCGAGCAAAAAAGCGGCTTGGCTGCGTGTTCCGGATCCTCGGCGCGCGTGAGGGCAATCGCCAAGAGATTGAGAACGCGGCTCGTAGACGCGCCTCCCAACGAACCCAGAGATCGAACGGAACGATCGACAAACATCACAACCCGCCAAGACGACAGGCCGACAGACTGTCATATGACATTTAACGGGAGGTAAGAATTGCGGCGGTTTTCCTGTGCCGGTCCGGCACACCGTTAGTCGGGAGCGTCCAGATCGCCACTTCCCGTCGCCAGTTCCAGTTCGTCAGGATCGTATGGATCCTCGTCCGGTGCGAGGTCGTCGCTCGGATTCGGGACTTCGAAACCCGATGGCGGAATGGCTTCGAGAAAGCCCGCTGCCTTCAATTCGTCGGTGCCGGGCAAATGGTTCACGCTCTCAAGTCCGAATTGGACGAGAAATGTGTCCGTCGTGCCGTAGGTCACGGGACGGCCGGGCGTGCGTTTGCGTCCGCGAATTTTCACCCAGCCAATTTCCATAAGCGCGTCGATTGTGCCCTTCGAGAGCATCACGCCGCGGATGTCTTCGACCTCGGCCCGCGTGACTGGTTGGTGGTAAGCAATGATGGCCAGCGTTTCGATCGCGGCGCGAGACAGGCGCTTTTGTTCCGGCTGCTCCTTGCGCAACAGAAATGCGAGATCCGGCGCGGTGCGAAACTGCCATTTTTCTGCGACACAGACGAGAGTTACGCCGCGTTTCTCATAGCTCGTCTGAAGTTCATTCAACAAGCCTGCCACGTCCGCGCCATCGGGCAATGACGAAGCCAATGCCTTGGCGTCCAGGGGCTCGCCGGCTGCGAAAAGCAACGCTTCGGTCATGCGAAGATGGTCCGGGTTGATGCCGGTGACATCGCGCGGCGCTGTCGTTTTCTTCCGGTCAGGCACGATGTCGATCTCTTTTTCCACTTCCACCAAACGAACCATCTTATTCATGAAACGGCCTCAAATCCCGGCGGCACGATGCGGCTTTTTACAAACACTTCGTCGAACGGTTTCAGCTGGCGAATCTCGAGCTTTCCATCGCGAGCGAGTTCTAGACAGGCGAGCAAGGTGCTCGCAAGCGCGGTGCGCCGCCTCTGACCGCCGGACCATTCAAACGGCAACAGCTTGTCGAGGCCGCTCCAGTTGCTGATGCGGCCCATCATGCGCTCGAGACGTTCGCGGGCTTCTTCGATCAGCAAAACCGGAGAGCGCAATGGACTGTAATGCTTACCACCCAACGTACGGACACGCTGTCCCGCGTACGACGTCAGAAGATCGTACAGGGAGTCTTTGTAAGTCCGCAGCTTGATGACATTGACAGGCTCCGGCGCACCGCGCGCAAAAACTTCGCGATCCAGCCGGTCGCGCGCCATCAACCGCGCTGCCGCCTCTCGCATGGCGTTGAGACGTTGCAAACGCCAGCGCAGCCGCGCTGCCATCTCGTCGGCGGTCGGCTCGCCGTCAGCGGTCTGTGCCTGCGGCAGGATAAGTTTGGATTTGAGGTAAGCCAGCCATGCCGCCATCACGAGATAGTCGGCCGCCAGTTCGAGATTCACGCGGCGGGCCTGCTCGATGAACACGAGATACTGATCGGCCAGCATGAGGACGGAGATTTTCGACAAATCGACTTTTTGGTCGCGCGCCAGAGACAGGAGCAGATCCAGTGGCCCCTCGAAGCCATCCACAGCGACAACCAAGGCCTCCTCGGCCGAAACGAGCGGCTCAATGGCTTCGAACTGGTCTTCCACGTCACTCACACGCGTGCTCCCAAAAGCGCGGCAAGACGCGCCTCACCAGCTTCAGTATCAAACTCGCCCGGCGGAACCAGATGCGCAAGCGCGGCATCAGCCCGTTTCAGATGGATATCCTCAAGGTTTTTGACCTCTTGGGCCACTTCACGCATTTCGGTCATGTTGCCGTTGCAGTGGAGCACCACGTCGCACCCCGCGAACAGCGACGCTTTGGCGCGACTGGCCAAAGTTCCTGAAAGCGCCTGCATGGAAAGATCATCGGACATGAGCAGCCCATCAAAACCGATCTCGCCGCGGATTACATCGCGAATCACTTTCGGGCTCGTTGTCGCAGGGCGTTGCGGATCGATCGCTTCGTAGACCACGTGCGCGGTCATCGCCAGCGGACAGTTGTTGAGGCTGCGGAATGTCACGAAATCGCTCGCAGACAATTCTTCCGCTGTGGTCGAGACACGTGGCAAGGACAAATGACTGTCGGCAGCCGCGCGGCCATGACCGGGAATATGCTTCATCACCGGCAGAACGCCGCCATCGATCATTCCTTCGATGGCGGCGCGCGCCAGATCGATAATGACTGGCGGATCGCAGCCATATGCCCGATCTCCGATAATGTCGTGAGCGCCCTCTACCGGGACATCCAGCACCGGCATGCAATCGACGTTGATACCGAGCGCGACCAGATCGGCCGCAATTAAACGCGAATTGATGTAGACAGCCTCGCGGGCGCTTTCGGGGGAATTGGCGTGTAGTTCTGCGAAACGGAGCGCCGCCGGTCTCTCTTTCCAATGCGGCGGTTTCAATCGCGCAACGCGACCGCCTTCTTGATCGATCAAGATCGGCGCAGCCGGGTCGCCGACGCTCTCACGCAATTGGTTGGCGAGCGATCTGACTTGCGCAGGATTTTCGATGTTTCGACCGAACAGGATGAAACCCCACGGCTTCACAAGCGCGAAGAAATCCCGTTCTTCGGGCGCAAGCGAAGTCGAGGCGCAACCGTAGATCGCGCGCGAACGAGAAGATGTCATCGCATCACTTTGCGAGGAAGCAATTGCCGCTATCAGCTTTCAGCTTGTCGCAAAGCGCAGTAGCGGAAGCTTTGTCGCTGAAAGATCCAATCCGCAGACGATACCAGGTGCCTTTGTCGCCAAGATCGGCCTTCTGAACATCTTCTGAATAGCTGCCAACAATCGAATGCTTTGCTTTGTAGGCTTTCCACGCAGTGTCGGCGTCCGATTGAGATTTATAGGCGCCGATCTGAAGAACATAACTGCCCGCAGCAGAACTCGAGTTGGTTGGCACAGGCGCGGCAGGCGCAATCGTAACGGTACTAGACGCCGGTTGTGTCTGCACCACTACCGGCGGCTTAGGCTTTTCGATAACAACCAGTTTGGGCGGCGCCGGTTTTGTTACCACGGCACTTTTCATTGTTGTCCGGGACGTGGTCACAGTTGGCGGAGGTTGCGGTGTTGCTATGCGCGGCACCGGCTGCGGAGCGGTAGCTTTCGCCGAACTTGTCTGTGAAGGCAGCGGCGATGCATCGGTGACTTCATCGGCTGGCGCGGGCTGCTGATAGATTTTCAAATCCGTCGTACTTCCAGCATTTGAGTTTGTGGCAATCTCTTTGTCGGGCCCGGACGCTGCGACGATCATTCTCGGCGCGTCCGAACGACCGCGCTGCACGCCTTGGCTGTAAGCCAGCCAAACCACGCCGGCAAACGCGGCCAGGACCAACAAGGCGATGACGATCAGCAATGGGAGGCGCGAGCCTTCCTCGTCGATGTTCTCGTCTTCGTCAAAGACGTGGATGTCGTCCGACGGCGGCTCATAGACGCCACGTTCGAAACTGGGCATGCGGCTCCCCGGCGAATCTGGAACGACGGCAAAGTTAGCACCCGGCAACCGACGAATCACGGGCCGTAGCGCTTAAAGCGCAATTTCCTGTTGGAAAATTCGAGAATATTCGGACAAAGCGAACCGATCCGTCATACCTGCGATGTAGTCCCGCACCACCGACACCGTTTTGGGACCCGACGGCCCGTCTCCTGCCCTTACCCAGTCTGCGGGGAGTAAGCCGGGATTTTGACTGAATGCCTCGAACAGCGACGTCACGACGTCCTGCGCGCGTGTCATGGAAGTCATCACGCGTGCATGGCGATACATGTGGTCAAACAGGAACTGTTTTAGCGCACGGAATTGCGCAGACATAGTGCTCGAAAATGCCACAAGCGCGTGGTCGATTGTTCGCACGTCTTGCGCACTCCGAGGAGATGATTCCGCGATGCGCCGTTTTGTTTCATCGATAAAATCCAGGATGAGGTCGCTCATAAGCCGGCGAACAATTTCTCCAATCAGACGGCTCAACTCGAGATTTTTGTATTGATGCAGGATTGCATGGACGTGCGTGCCAACGAGAGGCGCGCCTTCGAGGTCCCGCGGCGTGAACAACTCCGCGCGCAGCCCGTCATCGATGTCATGATTTACGTACGCGATATCGTCGGCCAATGCCGCAACCTGCGCTTCTAACCCTGGCCATGATGCGAGCTCCAGAGACCATTTCGAGTCGAATGACGAAATCGGCACTGGTATCGGGTTCTTTCCGGCGGCGATGGGCCCATTGTGTTTGACCATGCCTTCAAGGGTCTCCCAAGTCAGATTCAGCCCATCGAATTCCGCGTAGCGATGCTCAAGCTGAGTCACAAGTTTAAGCGCATGGGCATTGTGGTCGAAGCCGCCAAAATCGACGGTGGCCGCGTTCAATGCTTCTTCACCGGCATGACCGAAAGGTGTGTGACCGAGGTCATGTGCGAGCGCGACGGTTTCCGCGAGATCCTCGTCCAGCGCCAGGACGCGGGCGACCGAGCGGGCGATCTGCGCCACCTCCAGCGAATGGGTCAGGCGTGTGCGGTAGTAGTCGCCTTCATGCTGCACGAAGACCTGTGTCTTATGTTTGAGCCGGCGAAATGCCGTGGAATGGATAATCCGGTCACGGTCGCGGCTGTAGCACGTCCGCGTAGCGCTCTCCGGCTCAGGGTAGAACCGGCCACGGCTATCGTCTGGCCGTGTGGCATAAGGCGCCTTTTTGCCGGGAGGCTCAAAAATCGGCGGCAGAAGCTTGCCAATCGGGCTCATGGAAACCTTTTATCGGAACGGCAGCACGACTACATATAGGCCATGACTGTAGAAACTGCCCTGCCCGTTTCCATCTCTTCGCGCGCGGCCAAGCGCATCGGCGATATTTTGAAGTCCGAGGCGGCGCCGACGATGCTGCGCGTAGCCGTCACAGGCGGTGGCTGCTCGGGATTTCAATACAATTTCACGCTAGACGACAGCCGGTTGGATGACGACCTTGTCGTTGTCCGCGATGGGGCGACGGTTCTCGTCGATCCCGTATCGCTGGATTTCCTGAAAGGCGCCGAGATCGACTTTGTGGACGATCTGATCGGCGCATCCTTCAAGATCAACAACCCCAATGCCACGTCGTCTTGCGGCTGCGGGACAAGTTTTTCTGTCTAGATTTTTATTCGCCGGCTATCCGCATAGATAGACTGCAGGAAACTTGATGAAAATCGCCACCTGGAACGTCAACTCGATCCGAATCCGCGTGGGCGAAACCGTAGCTTGGCTCAAAGAAGCTTTACCAGACGTTGTGGCGCTGCAAGAATTGAAGTGTACCGATGACCAATTTCCGCACGAGCCGTTTGAAGCTCTCGGCTACAACTGCGCGGTACATGGCCAAAAAACGTACAACGGCGTCGCCATCCTTTCGAAGCGTCCGATGCAAGACGTCACCCCCAGACTTCCGGGCGGCGACGGCGACGATCATGCCCGGTATATCGAGGCAATCGTGCCAAGCGAAAAAGGTGCCATCCGGATCGCGTCCATTTACGCGCCGAACGGCAATCCGATTGCGACCGAAAAGTTCACATACAAACTTGACTGGTTAGAACGATTAAGACTCCGCGCCAAAGAACTTCTTCACGACGAAGAACCGCAAGCCCTTATGGGCGACTATAACGTCATTCCGATGCCGGACGACGTCTACAATCCCAAAGCCTGGGAGAAAGACGCGCTCTACCAGCCAGAATCGCGCGCCGCACTAAGGCGGATCGAAAACATTGGATATACCGACGCCATTCGGGCCTGCCATCACGAGCCGCATCTCTACACGTTTTGGGACTACCAGGCCGGTGCCTGGCAGAAGGATCACGGCATCCGCATCGATCACATTATGCTCTCGCCGAATGCAGCGGACGGTCTGAAGGCGAGCGGCGTCGACAAACACGTGCGCGGACGCGAGAAGCCGTCCGATCACGTCCCCGTCTGGTGCGAACTCGCGATCTAGACGAGCACGTTCTGCATATCGCGCTCAAAGATCGCTTCGAGACTTGTAAGATTCATTCCGTGCTTGAGATACCCATAAGGCGTCACATTCACAGCCTTGATCATGCGGCGATGAACGATGTCGTCCTTCAGATCGAAATCGAGCACGTTAATACAGCCTGTGTCCTGCTCGAACGCCGCAACCGCGCCCAGACCTGCTCCCGTCATCCACGATAACACCAGACGGTTGATGCCTTCATGCGCTGCGATGAGCATCGTGTGCCAGCCCGGTTCCGATAGAAGCCGGGTGATCGTGTTGACCGCGCGAGCTTGTGCGTTCTCGAACACCTCGCCGCCATCATGATTGGTGGCGTTCAGTCTTCCGGCGTTGGCAAAGTTCTCGTTCATCCGCTCGATCAACTCTTCCCGGCTCTTCACGGGATGCGACCTGCCACCCTGGATTTCGATCATATTCGGTAACGTTTCCAGTCGCGGTGGCGACATCTGGAACGAGAGGACAATTTCCGCTGTCTCGCGGGTGCGCGGAAACCCGGACGATGCCGCCCGGTCGAACGGGATATTTGCAAAGGCTCTGCCGGCTGCCTCGGCCTGGCTTCGCCCGCGCGGCGTCAGCGGAACATTGTTGATCGCTCCCGACGCCACGATATCCTTGCTCAGATAGTCTACATGGCCATGACGCATCAGGTAGATACGCTTGCGGGATGTCGTCATCGCTGGAAGCGCTGCCATGTTTTAAAACGCGCTCGCCGACTGTAATGCGTCGATATCGCCCTTGGAAAAGCCCCACGCGGACAAAGAACGAGCATTGTCCATAGGCACAACGGGCTTTGTTTCCGGCGCCGTGCGCGAAAACCGTGGTGCAGGGGCCGGTTGCGTAACGCCACCGACATTTACGAATGTCTCGCGCGCGACGTTGTGCGGATGCTTCGGTGCCTCGGCCAATGACAGCACCGGCGCGTAGCAAACATCGCTACCTAGCATGATCGCATCCCATTCGTCTCGCGTTTTCGTTTTAATGACGGCCGCGAGTTTCGCTTTGAGGTCTGGCCATGCATTGCGATCCATCTGCGCGGTGAAGGCCTGATCCGTGATGCCCGTCTTTTCCATGAGTTCTTTATAGAACTGAGGCTCGATCGAACCGAGAGCAACGTATTTCCCGTCCTTGGTTTCGTACGTGTCGTAAAAATGAGCTCCGGAATCCAACATGTTCGAGCCACGTTGATCCTGCCAGAAACCGCTTGCCGACATGCCGTAGAACATCGTCATCAACGACGCCGCACCGTCCGTCATCGCCGCATCGACCACCTGGCCCTTCCCGGACTTCCTCGCTTCGATAATTCCGCAAGCGATGCCGAATGCGAGGTAAAGCGCGCCGCCGCCGAAATCGCCAACGAGATTGAGCGGCGGAACGGGCTTTTGCCCATTGTTGCCCATCGCATGCAAAGCGCCGGTCAGCGCGATGTAATTGATGTCATGTCCGGCAGCGTTCGCCAGCGGACCTGTCTGCCCCCAGCCTGTCATGCGGCCATAAACAAGCTTCGGATTGCGCTTGAGAGAGATTTCGGGACCAAGTCCAAGACGCTCCATCACGCCAGGGCGAAATCCTTCGATCAACGCGTCAGCCTTTTCGATAAGCTTCAACGCCGCTTCGACCGCTTCCGGCTTCTTCAGATCGAGCGCGATCGTCTTTCTGCCGCGTAGATAGATATCCATCTGGCTTGGCTGGCGACCGCCTTTGCGATCAATGCGAATTACGTCGGCGCCCATGTCCGCGAATAGCATAGCGGCGAAAGGTCCAGGCCCAATACCAGCAAATTCCAAGATGCGAATGCCTTCGAGCGGTCCCATTTGTTTCCTCATCAAAATTGCGCCGTAATTCCCTCTTAGCTGGCCGTCCTAAGCGGGTAAACAGAGGCTTTTATGATGCGTGCGGCAGCCGCACTTTTGCTTGTAATGGCAGCGTCGCTTGCGGTGAGTTGCAACGCTGCCGCTGCGTCAAGTCTCAAGCGCGTCTACCGTATCGACAGTTGCGCAGCGACGATCGATGGCAACGAAATTTCGGTAATTGCTTCGGGCGCTACAGCGACGGGCGGTTGGACTAATGCGCAGCTGCGTCAACGTCGAGCACCACGCGGCGAGAAAAACATTCTCGTTTTCGAGCTCGTCGCGACACCACCTGCGCCGAAAAAAGCTGTTGTGCAGACTTTGGTCCCGGTCAATGCAAAATTATCAATGCGAGTTCCGCACGGTCCGATCAAACAAATCGAAATCGATGCGGAAATGAACAGCTCTATCGCACAGGTCATAGGCCGCTAAGCGACTGCGCTTCGTCCACATCGATCAGAGCGCCGGTGATGCCGCGAGAAGCTTCTGACGCCAGAAGCATCAACGTGCCATCCAAATCGTCGGGCTGCTGCATACGGCGCTTGGGGAACGATTTGATTTGCGCTTTACCCCTCTCGCTTTCAAACCATTCCTGATTGAGCTCGGTCGCGATAAACCCAGGACAAATGGCGTTGACGTTGATGTCATAACGCGCCCACTCGCGCGCGAAGCACTGCGTCATCATCGCGACGCCTGCTTTGGAGATGCAATAGGGCGCCGAGCCCGGCAACACCCGTGATGCCGTAATCGACGCGATGTTGATGATCCGACCACCGTTGCCCCTCGCGATCATGCGCATGCCCGCTTCTTGAGACAGAAGAAATGGCGCTCGAAGATTGGTCGCGATAACAGAGTCAAAGCCGTCCGCAGTGATATCTGCGATAGCCCCATTCACGGACATACCCGCGTTGTTGAGCAGTATGTCCACGGACCCAAGCGCTTTCTCGATCCTGTCGAATGCCGGTGTGATCTGTGCACGGTCCGTTACATCCATGGCAAATGAAAACGCAGAACCACCCGCGTTCTCGATCTCTCCTTGAACAGCTTTCAAAGCCTCTGCACGCCGTCCGCAAACAGCGACCGCTGCGCCGGCGCGCGACAGCACATGTGCGAAATGACGTCCCAACCCGCTGGTAGCGCCCGTCACGAATGCGACTTTGCCTTTGAGATCGAAATTCATCGTGGCTTCAATTCCTTTTCGCGATCGTGGAAATCGCTTGTCAGTGCGTAAAGTCTCGCCTTGCGCGCAAGACGCATTCCGATAGCATTTGGGCATGCAGATCGACATCGTGTCCGACACAGTTTGCCCCTGGTGTTTCATCGGAAAGCGTCGGCTCGAGCGCGCTCTGGAGCTGCGCCCGGATGTTGGGTACGACATACGCTGGCGAGCCTATCGCCTCGATCCGACCATCCCATCCGGCGGCGTTGATCGCAAACAGTACATGCAGGCGAAGTTCGGCGATAATCCGAACCGTCATGCGATGCAGGAGGCGTTGAGGCAAGCCGGCGAAAGCGAAAACATCGCATTCGCGTTCGATCAAATCGCGCGTTCGCCAAATACGCTGGACTCGCACCGCCTCATTCGTTGGTCAGCTAGCGCCGGTGTCCAAAACCAAATGGTCGAAAGGCTGTTCGAGGCTTATTTCGAAGAAGGCCTCGATATTGGCGACCGCGACATACTTGTTGAAATGGCCAACGAGGTCGGGATGGATTCTGCGACGGTCTCCGACCTGCTGGAACAAGGCGCGGATCGCGAGATCATCGAAAATGAAGATGCCCTCGCCCACCGTATGGGTATCTCCGGCGTGCCGACGTTCATCTTCAACAACAAGTTCCTGATCTCCGGCGCACAAGATCCGGATAATATCGTTCAAGTAATCGACAAGATTCTCGAAATGCCTACCGCCGACACTGACTAGACAGTCGACGGAATCATCGCACTGATCGGACCGTCGGTCTGGAGCGCAAACTCCTGCGCACGCATCTTCTTCAGCAACTGGTTTCCCAAGCCGAGAAGAATGAGCGCGCTTCCCGTCACTTCGCCGAAGACACCGACATACATCATCACGATCGGCATCAGCCAAACGGCCAAAATGAATTTGAGATCGGTCCAGTCGCAGTCACTGCGTTCGATCCAGCGGGCGCATACTATCATCAGCGCGATCATGTCGTAATTGAACGAATACGGCGAAAAGACGAGCGATGCCGTTAGCAAGAATGCGGTCGAGAGAAGTGGGTCCCGTGGCCTACGAAATGTCCAAACCACGGCGGCAAGCACCAAAAGTGAAATTACGCCCTGAACGACCCACGCAACGCTAAGCGGCAGGTGCAAAACGCGGATATTCATGAAGGGCGACGGCATCATCCACAGCATGAGATTTTCGCCGTGCGTCAAAACATTGCTCTGGATTGGCACCGCGACGTTTAGGTAGGTCGTCCAGACGTCGAAGCCGAATACGAGACCTGTCGCCATAAAGAGAACCGCGACGGTCGCGCCCGCCCACCAGAAACAGCGCCACCGTCCAGTCAGCATCAGCACCAACGGGACAAGCATGATCAATTGCGGTTTGATGCTGAGCAGGCCAAACAAAATTCCCGATAGTACCGGCCTACGATCCCAATTCTCGATTGCGGGCAGCAGCAGAGCGGCAGTGAAAAATCCGTTCTGTCCGCACTCGAGATTGACGAACGCAGCTGGCGCGACAAGTAGAAAAAACCTTCCACTTGCGGAGACACCGCGAAAGCCCGTCCACACATACGCTGCCAATCCAGCAACCGTCCAAACGACCAGCGCCGGGAAATAACCCAGAAAAGCAAGCGGCCAGACAAACAAGAGTAGGTGCGGCGGGTAATTCCAGTTGCGGCGGAACAACCCCATACCGAACATGCGATGCAGTGTGTCGTTGTAATGCGCAAAGCCGAAATAGCTCTGCGGATGACCGGTCAGCGCCAACCGCGCTGAGGCCCAGGTATTCACGAAATCGCGCCCGACGACCTCGTGCAAACCATCGATTGGAAATTTGCAAGTCGCGAAATAGAGCGGCCAGATAATCGCGAAGAATATGCCCGTACCAATCAGGAAATACCGATACAGCGGATCTTTCACCGCCCGATATTCACCAGCGTTATTCATAGTCTAAGCCGCGGCGGCGACGACGACGCGATTGCGACCTTCTCGCTTGGCGCGATACAGCGCCTGATCGGCACGATGCAGCAGCGCTTCTGCTGTGTCGCCTTCCTTCTCGGAGGACGCGATGCCTATGCTGATGGTGACACCCAGCTTGCCCGGATCGCGGGAAATCTCGAATGCCTTTTCCTCGACACCCTTGCGGAGACGTTCCGCCACGGTCATAGCGAAATCGAAATCGGTATCCGGCATTACGACGACGAACTCTTCGCCACCGTAGCGGCACGCCAGATCTATCCCACGTACGTTCGCGGAAATGCGGCTGGCAAACTCGCGCAGCACTTCGTCGCCGATATCATGTCCATAAGTGTCATTGACGGACTTGAAGTGATCGATGTCCATAATAAGGAACGCCAGCGGCTTATCGGTTTTGTAGGCATTCGCAACCAGATTATCCAAATGCCGGCTCATGTAGCGGCGATTGTGCAATCCGGTGAGCTGATCAGTGATCGCCATTTCAAGGCTGAGCTGCACATTGTGACGCAAACGATCTGCATAGCGCTTGCGGCGCAGATTGGTACGAACGCGCGCAATCAACTCGTTCTTGTCGACGGGACGCGTAAGGTAGTCGTTCACGCCCATTTCGAGCGCCTGGTTGAGTTTGCGGCGATCGCCGTCGCTCACGAGGACAAGAATCGGCACGTTGCGGCCCTCCGGCAATGAACGCAATTGAGAGCAAAGCCGCAATCCATCGAAACCGCGAAGGCCAAGGCTGACGACGATCAAATCGTAGTCGCCGCCACGCACGCGAACGACCGCTTCTTCGAAAGAATCGACAGCGGACACTTCGTTGGCCGGCTCAAGCGCCGATTGGAACCATGCAACGGATTCCGGACGATCCTCGATGACCAAAATGCGACCCGACGGGTCTGCATCGATCAAGGTCTGCGCGGGATCCAGAAGGCCCATACTCTGACCTGTCGTCTCGCGCATGCGAAGTTCGTCGGTCATCAACTTGAGACGAACCAAACTGCGGACCCGCGAAAAGAGCGCGGCGTCATCGACTGGCTTGGTGAGGAAATCGTCGGCACCGGCTTCAAGACCGGCCACGCGATCGCTTGGCTGGTCGAGGGCGGTCACCATGACGACCGGCACGTGGGCCATGGCTGGATTGTTCTTGATACGACGCGCCACCTCAAAACCGTCCATGCCGGGCATCATCACGTCGAGCAGCACGATATCGGGAAGTCGCTCTTCCATCTTCGCGAGCGCCTCAAGACCGTTGAAAGCCGAAACGACTTCGAAATATTCCGCGGAAAGCTTCGCTTCCAGCAGCTTCACATTCGAGAGAATGTCGTCGACAACAAGAACGCGCGCGGTCATGGCGCTCCCTCAGCCGATAAACCGGCGAACCGTATCGAGAAAACTGACGACCGAGATCGGTTTGGAGATGTAAGCCTCGCAGCCGCCTTGGCGGATCACTTCTTCGTCGCCCTTCATGGCGAAAGCGGTGACCGCGACGACCGGAATGGACTTCAGCGAGTCATCTTCCTTCAGCCACTTCGTGACTTCCAAACCGGAGACTTCCGGCAGCTGGATATCCATCAAGATCAAATCAGGGCGGTGTTCGCGCGCGATATCGAGCGCTTCCATGCCGTCCTTGGTCTGCAAAATATTGTAGCCATGCGCGTCGAGCAGGTCGTGGAAGAGCTTCATATTGAGCTCATTATCCTCCACGATCAGGACGGTCTTTGTTGCTGCATCCATTGCTTGAATCTCCACGGCCGCCCAATCGACAGGTATCTGGGGACTGGGGCCCCGCTCCGGCTTTGGCTAGTATTAGGCCGGATGTCTTAACGCTCCCTTGACGATGCCGATCGAAACGAACAGCGAAGCTGCCGAAACCCTGGCCCTGAAAGCCTTGGCTTATCTGGTAAATTCACCCGACGAACTGGATCGCTTTTTGGCGACTTCGGGCGTGAATGTTCACACGCTGCGCAGCACCGCCGGCGAGCCGGAATTGCTGGCAGCGGTAATGGACTTTCTCCTTTCGCAAGAGGCGCTTCTGACGCGTTTTTGCGAAGACGAATCGCTCGATTCCAAAACTATCCATCTCGCGCGGCGAGCACTCCCCGGCGCATGAACACGTCTCGCGAATTTCACATACATCCTTCTACAGTGCCGCTGCGCGACAATTGGCCATTGCTGATCGTCGATGCCGACGAAGTGATTCTGCGATTCGCGGAAGGCTTCGACCGATTCCTTCGTTGCAATGGAAATTACCTCGATCTTGTCACCTACCGGCTTCATGGAAATGTGCGCCGGTTGGACGACAAGTCGGCGTTGCTTGATGTCGAAGTCACCGCACTCCTCGAATCTTTTCGCACGGATTTGGATTGGCTTGATGCCGTTGAAGATGCCGTTGTCGTTCTGCGCGAACTCCATAAGGCGATGGACATCGTCGTCTTATCTAACATCGTTGAAGCCCAAGCGCCTGCCCGGGTGCGCAATCTTGCCAAACTCGATCTACCGTTTGCTCTCGCTGTGAACACCGGCCCCAAGGGACCATTTGTTAAAGCGCTGGCCGAACGCGCTGGTAAACCAGTGTTCTTTGTCGACGACATTTCTGTTCACCACGCATCGGTAGCTGAAAATGCGGCTGATGTGTTTCGCTTGCACCTCATCGGCGACGAGCGCCTGAAGCCCTTGATGCCTCCAGCGCCGCATGCACATCTGCGCGCCGACAATTGGCGCGAGGCGGACGTGTTCATCCGCTCCAAACTTTCAGAGACGGCGTAATGCGTATCGGTATCGATCTCGGCGGTTCAAAAATTGAAGTGGCGGCGTTGGACGCCAGCGGCGATATCGTCTACCGCGAACGCGCCAACACGCCCAAGTCCGATTACACCGAAACCATTCGTGTCATGCGCGACCTCGTTCTCGCTGCCGAAATAAAACTCCGTACGACCGGCACTGTCGGTGTAGCCATTCCAGGCACAATCAGCGCGCGCACTGGCTTCGTAAAGAATGCCAACTCGACGCAACTCATCGGCCATCCGCTCGATAAAGATCTGGGCCTCGCGCTGAACCGGACCGTTCGCGTCGCCAATGATGCGAACTGCTTCGCGCTCTCCGAAGCCGCCGATGGCGCAGCGAAAGGTGCAGATGTCGTGTTCGGCATCATCGCCGGCACCGGCGTAGGCGGCGGCGTCTGCGTTGGCGGCCGATCCATCGCCGGTGCGCATCTCATCGCTGGCGAATGGGGTCACAATCCACTCCCCGGCGCGCGCGAAGACGAAATCCCCGGCCCAGAGTGCTATTGCGGCCGCCGCGGCTGCACCGAAGCGTGGTGCAGTGGCCCTGCACTTGAACGACAATTCCTCGCTGCGACAGGCCGCAACATGCCCGCGCGCGAAATCGCCGAAGCGGCAGAGCGCGGAAGCGAAACGGCATGCGAAGTGATGAATACCTATTACGACCGCTTCGCGCGCGCCATTGCGACGCTGGTTAACATTCTCGATCCCGATTCCATCGTAATCGGCGGGGGCCTTTCGAACATCGACGCCTTCTATCGCGAACTTCCACCGCGCGTGGAGCGCTACGCATTCACACCCGAAGCGCCGCCGCGTATCGTCAAGAACATGCACGGCGACTCCAGCGGGGTGCGCGGCGCAGCCTGGCTCTGGCCGGAGACATGAGCGGTTTCTGCCGCGATTGCCTGACCGATGCCGCGGCGACCGCGACGCGCTGCAAGAAATGTGGTGGCCACAGACTTCTCCGCCACGACGAACTCGCAATGCTAACCATCGCGCACATGGATTGCGATGCGTTCTATGCTTCTATCGAGAAACGCGACGATCCTTCGTTGCTCGACAAGCCGGTCATCGTCGGCGGCGGAAAACGTGGCGTGGTTTCAACCTGCTGCTACGTTGCGCGGCGCTACGGCGTGCGCTCGGCGATGCCGATTTTTCAGGCGATGAAACTTTGTCCGCAAGCAACCGTCATTCGACCTGACTTCACCAAATACACGGAAGCCAGCCGCAAGATCCGCGCGATGATGCGCGAGCTCACACCGCTCGTCGAACCATTGTCGCTGGATGAAGCCTATCTCGATCTTTCCGGAACCGAACGTATCCACGGCCGCACACCGGCAAAGACCATGGCGATGTTGGCCAAGCGGGTTGAAGCCGATGTCGGCATCACGATCTCCATCGGGCTTTCGTTCAACAAATTTCTCGCCAAGCTCGCCAGCGAACTCGACAAGCCGCGCGGCTTCGCGGTGATCGGCGAAGCGGAGGCGAAGGCATTTCTGCGCGACAAGCCGGTCGGTTTCATCCGCGGCGCGGGCAAAGCGCTGCAAGCCAAACTTGAAAAAGATGGCATCACACGCATAGGCCAAATTCAGGATGCCGATCCGAAAGAACTGGGGCGCCGTTATGGCTCGACGGGCCTATGGCTTCATCGCCTCGCCCACGCTGATGACACGCGTCCCGTCGAGCCGTCCGGCGAGATGAAATCGATTTCGTCGGAAACAACATTCTTCGATGACCTTTGCCAATTCGACGAACTCGAAAAAGTTCTGTGGCGTCAAGCAGAACGCGTGGCGACGCGCGCAAAGTCTTATGAACTCGCGGGCCGCACCGTGGTGCTCAAACTCAAGACCGCGAACTTCAAACTCAAAACGCGCAGCGCTTCGCTTGAAGCCCCAACACAGCTGGCCGATCGCATTTTTCGCGTGGCGCGCGACGCATTGAAACGCGAAGCCGACGGTACAAAGTATCGGCTACTGGGTGTCGGCATTTCAAACCTGGCACCCGCACATCAAGCGGATCCGCTGGATCTCATAGATCGCACGGGGGGCAAACGCGCCGCTGCCGAGCGCGCTATGGACAAAGTGCGCTCGAAATTCGGCGGCGAAGCCGTCGGCAAAGGAAGGGGTTTGCGGCTTGAGCGTCCGATCAAGAAATAGAATTTCCAATCTGGGGCGATGACACTTTGTCATCGCATCAAATCCAGAAATGGAGCCAGGAAAAAGCCCAGAAATTCCTTAGTCGTTGAATTTCGATTTTTGACCGAAACTGCAGCGTCATCCCAGCTATCGAATTGAAGTTGGGCTTTGCCTCGCCGGAAACGAGCTCCCGCAACATCTTGTGCCTAAGGACGGCGAGGAGCATTTGAAGTCAAGAATGCGATTACCCCTCCCCCCTTCTCCCTGTCCCCCCTATTGTCCATCATGCCTTCGGATGGCGCCGTAAAGATCGGGACGGCGGTCGCGGAACAGACCCCAGTTCGCGCGCGACTTTGCGATTTCATCGAGATCGAACGTTGCGGTGATGACGCCCTCACCTGTGCGGCCCAACTCGGCCACGAGTTCGCCGGTCGGTCCCGCAATGAATGACGATCCGTAGAACGTCATCTCGCTCGCCGCGCCCTTTTCCGTTCCGATGCGATTGCTCGCAATTAGCGGCACGTAATTCGCCGCGGCGTGGCCTTGCATCGCGCGGCGCCAATGATCGCGGCTATCGACCGGCGGCGCTGGCGGCGGCTCGGTGCCGATGGCAGTCGGATAAAACAAAGCTTCGGCGCCCATAAGTGCCATCGCGCGCGCGCTTTCGGGAAACCATTGGTCCCAGCAGATCGCCGCGCCCATCTTTCCGAACTTCGTGTCCCAAACTTTGAAACCGGTATCGCCAGGCGTGAAGTAATATTTCTCCTGATAGCCCGGACCGTCGGGAATGTGTGACTTCCGATAAAGGCCGAGCACGCGACCATCGGCATCGACCATCGCCAGCGAATTGAAATGCGCGTAGCCGGCTTTCTCGAAAAAGCTCACCGGCAAAACGACACCGAGTTCTTTCGCGAGCGCCGCCATCTCCGCAATCAGCGGATTGCCTTCAAACGGTTGCGCCAACGCGAAGTGATCCGGCGACTGGTCCTGACAGAAATACGGCGTCTCGAACAACTCCTGGATGAGAATGACATTCGCGCCAGCGCCCGCCGCTTCGCGCACCAATTCCTTGGCGCGCGCCACATTGGCCTTGCGATCCCAAGAGCAAGCGAATTGCGTCGCTGCAAAAGTGACGTTTCTCATGCAGGCTCCTGCTGCGTAATACAGTGAATGCCGCCGCCGCCGGCGACGATGTCGAGCACATCGATCTGCAAGATGTCGCGGCCGTTAAAACAATCGGCGAGAATGGCGCGCGCGCCTTCGTCGTTGGGGTCGTCGAAACTGGGCATCACGATGCCACCATTCGGCAAATAGAAATTCACATAGGACGCCGCGAGCGGACGGCCCTTCTCGTCCGACCGTTCGGTTCTGGGTTGCGGCAGCTCGACAATCTCCAACCGGCGACCGTTTGCATCGCGCGCATCATTGAGACGGCGCAACGCATCCTGCACCGGCTCGAAGTCCGGATGCGATCGCGAGGATGGCACGCCGACAAGCACGCGACCCGTACCGGCAAAACACGCGATATTGTCGACATGGCCGTCAGTCTCTTCGTCAGAGAATCCATCACCTAACCAGATCACCCGCCGTGTGCCGGTGAACAGCGCCAGCGCCTCTTCGATCTCTTGCCGCGTCAGGCCCGGATTGCGGTTTGTGTTGAGCAGGGTCTGCTCCGTCGTCAGCAAGGTACCCTCGCCGTCCGTGTGGATCGCGCCGCCTTCGCACACCAGCGGCGCGCGATAGACGCGCATCTTCTCGCTTTCGATGATTTGCGTCGCGAGCTTCGCATCATCGTCATATGGATGATATTTGTTGCCCCACGCATTGAACTGCCACTGCACCCCGGCGCGTTCGCCATCGCCGGCGCGCACGAACGTAGGACCGCTATCACGCGCCCAACTGTCGTCGATCACCATGTTCAGCGTATCGACCTTCCCCGCGCAAGCGAGCTTGGCTTCGGCAATGTCTTGCGGACGCGCGACCATCGTCACCGGCTCGAATGTCGAGATCGCACGCGCAACACGTGCATAAGCCTGCTTCGCACGCAGCAATCCTTCCGGCCCATCCCATGCAGCGACGCGGCATGGCCAGCACATCCATGTGCGCGCATGCGGTTGCCATTCCGCAGGCATTGCATAACCGTCGCGCGCGGGGCACGGGTCATCGGCGTCGAGCCATTGGGTCATGCGGCTGTATAGCTGTTTGCGTGTCATGGCGAA
>DASZML010000202.1:0-10522 GCA_035551875.1 Rhizomicrobium sp. | reverse complement strand
ACGAACTTTCACGATTGGGCGCCGATCTTATGGCCCGCGCGATGTCGGCGCTTTCGCTGGGGCAGGCAGTAGAGACGCGGCAATCCGAGGATGGCGTGACCTACGCGAAGAAGATTCTGAAAGAGGAGGCGCTCATCGACTGGTCGAAATCCGCGCGTGAGATCGATTGTTTGATCCGCGGATTGTCGCCTGTCCCCGGCGCCTGGTGCGAAGTGAAGGGCGAGCGGCTGAAGATTCTCTACGCCGCGCCAGTATCTGGCAACGGTTCGCCCGGCAAGGTGCTCGACGACAAACTCACAATCGCTTGCGGCGAAGGCGCACTACGTCTCACGCGCCTACAACGTGCCGGAAAATCGCCGATGAGTGCAGACGAATTGCTGCGCGGGTTCGCGCTGCCGAAAGGCGCGAAGCTGTCGTGACGCGCTTCAAGCTCACCGTCGAATATGATGGTACCGGATTGGTTGGATGGCAGCGGCAGGACAACGGTCCGTCAGTGCAATCGGCTATCGAGAAAGCCATCTTCGATCTCACCGGGGAAGTCGCGATGGTGACTGGCGCGGGCCGCACCGATGCGGGCGTGCACGCGTTCGCGCAGGTAGCACATTTCGATCTGACGAAAGAATTTACCGCCGACAAAATCCGCGACGGCATCAACCACTATCTTCGTCCGTCATCGGTCGCGATCATTCGCGCCGAAGAAGCGGCATCGGATTTTCACGCGCGCTTCTCTGCGACCGCGCGGCACTATTTCTACCGTATCCTCTGCCGCCGCGCGCCACCGGTGCTGGAGAAGAATCGTGTGTGGCATGTCGTGCGCGATCTCGATGCGGAAGCGATGCATGCAGGTGCGCAGGCGTTGGTCGGCAATCACGACTTCACGACATTCCGTTCCACCGAATGTCAGGCGAAATCGCCCATGAAAACGCTCGACCGGCTGGACGTACGCCGTGCCGGCGATGAGATTCACATCGAAGCCTCGGCGCGCAGTTTCCTGCACAATCAGGTGCGCTCGATGGTGGGTTCGCTCAAACTGGTGGGCGAAGGAAAATGGCAACCGCGCGATTTGGCGCGCGCGCTCGAAGCGAAAGACCGCGCGGCTTGCGGTCCCGTCGCGCCGCCGGACGGGCTCTATCTCGCCAGCGTGGATTACTGAAGGTCAACCAGCTCGACTTGTCCCGGATCGATGGGTTGGCCGAGGAAGATTTCACCAACGCGTGCGAAACGGTCAGGCGCATCGGTGGCGAGAAATGTGTGCACCGGTTTTTCAGATTCCTTGCGACGCAGATTTTTCGCGATCAGCGTTGCTTCTACTGCTTTCGCCGTCGTCTCCGCGCTATCGACCAGTTTGATGTCGCCGCCCGCGATCTTCGCGATTGTGTCTTTCAACGCCGGAAAATGCGTACAGCCGAGTACCAAGGCTTTAGGCCGCGGCACGGCAGCGAGCACGGGCGCGAGATAGCGCCGCGCGATTGCTTCCGCGATTTCGCCGTCGACCAGTCCTTCTTCCGCGATCGATACGAACAACGGACATGCCTGCTGAATCACCGGTACGCTGCGGCCATGCGCTTCGATGGCGCGCACATAGGCGCCGCCTTTCACCGTGCCTTCGGTGGCGATGATGGCGATCGGGCCATCGGGAGCAGCAGTCACTGCCGCTTCCGCTCCCGGGCCGATCACGCCGATGACAGGCGTCGGCGCGAACATCTTTTCTAGCGCGGGCAATGCCACTGCCGATGCTGTGTTGCAGGCGACGACCAGCGTCTTCACATCGCGTTTCGATAAGGCGGTTGCCGCCTGCAATGCGTATCGCGTGACGGTGTCGCCGCTTTTGGTGCCGTAAGGAAGTCGCGCCGTATCACCGAGATAAATAAAACACTCGTTCGGCAATCGCGCAGCCAACGCACGCATCACCGTCAATCCGCCGATGCCGGAATCGAAAATGCCGATGGCGCGTTCGCTCAAATCAGTCTCGCGGCGGGTTCTCGAAATAGGCGGCGAGGATGCGTGTGTAGAGATCGGTCAGCTTCTCGATCTCTGCGACCGGCACGCATTCATCCGCCTTGTGCATCGTGCCGCCGGGAAGGCCGATCTCCACCACCGGGCAAAGATCTTTGATGAAGCGCGCGTCCGATGTGCCGCCCGTCGTAGAAAGCTCCGGCGCTTTGCCGTTCGCTTTCGCGACGGTCTCGCTCAGGAGCTTCGTGAACGCGCCCGGCTTGGTGAGGAAAGGCTCGCCGCTCGCATTGGCTTTGATCGAAAATACGATGCCCGTCTCGGTTTCCACCGCTTTGGCTTCGCGTTCAATATGCGCGATGAGATCGGCACTTTTGTGGCGGTCGTTGAAGCGGATGTTGAAACCCGCGTGCGCTTCGGCGGGGATTACGTTCGTTGCCGCATTGCCGACATCGACTGTGGTGAAAGCGAGCGTCGACGGATCGAAATGTGGCGTGCCGTCGTCCAGCGTCCAACTCGCCAGTCTTGAAACTAATGACGCCATCGCCGGGATTGGATTTTTTGCGAGCCGCGGATAGGCCGCGTGACCCTGCATGCCGGTGGCTGTGACGCGCACGTTCATCGTGCCGCGACGGCCGATCTTGAAAACGTCGCCACTCGTCGCCGTCGCCGTCGGCTCGCCGACGATGCAGTGGTCGAGCTTTTCGCCGCGCTCTGTGAGCCAGCCAAGCACTTTCCTGGTGCCGTTGATGTTCGTCGGGCCTTCTTCATCGCCGGTGATGAGGAGGCTGATCGAACCGCGGGGCGTCGCGCCTTTCAGATAGCGGCTCACGGCGGTAACGAAACACGCAATGGCGGTTTTCATGTCCACCGCGCCGCGGCCATAAAGAACGCCGCCGCGAATTTCCGCCGCGAAAGGATCGCTGCTCCATAGCTTTGCGTCGCCCGGCGGCACGACATCAGTGTGGCCGGCGAAACAGAAATTCGGTCCTTGTCCGCCTAGCCGCGCGTAGAGATTCTCGACCGCCGGCACATCGTTATCTTCAAATCGCAAGCGATGGCATTCAAAGCCCATGGGCTTCAGCGCGCGTTCGAGAACGCCTATAGCGCCGTCATCTTTCGGTGTCACCGAAGCGCAGCAGATGAGTTCTTGGGTGAGGGCGGTCGCGTCCATGCGCGAGGATGTAGGACTGGGCGCGGTCAATTCGCAAGCGGATCGGGACCGAAGCGGTTATCGCCAGCGGTGCCACGCAAGCAGCCGAGTTCGATCAACGCCCAGATGCTGAGCGCAAACGCTGCCAAGCCGCACAGAACTGCGAAGCCCCCGACATTCGCGCCGCCCATCGTCGCAGCACGTGTCTGCCAGACAGCCCAGAGCATGTTCGGCAGGACGATGAACACCAGCACCCACCAACCGGACTGGTCACGGTCGTGCAAGCGTTTCACCGAGACGGCAAAGCCGGAGACCGCAACGGCCGCCAGCACTGCGAAAAAGAGAATCGCAATCGCGATACCGATGGGACCGTGCGGAAACGGCGTCGGGCCGCCATTTTCGTATGCGCCGGGAACGGACATGGCGTATGCGAAGAACGCCATCATCATGAACATGAGAAACGGAATGACGATCGCCAGATAAATCCAGAATCGCGCGCGGTTAATGCGGCCATGAAAGCTGAAGAAATAATCTCGCGCGCGCATCAAGCCCGCAATAGATCGTTGATCGATGTTTTGGACCGCGTGCGTGCGTCCACGCGTTTGACGATCACTGCGCAATAGAGCGCGGGTTTGTCGGGGTTGCCGCCCATGGTGCCGGAGACTACGACGGAGTAAGGCGGCACGCGGCCCTGGAAGATTTCGCCGGTGTGCCGATCCACGATTTTGGTGGAGGACGAAAGATAAACCCCCATCGAAAGCACGCTGCCTTCGCCGACGATCACACCCTCCGCCACTTCCGCACGCGCGCCGACGAAACAATTGTCTTCGATGATAGTTGGTGCTGCTTGCAACGGCTCGAGCACACCCCCCAATCCCGCGCCGCCGGAGATATGGCAATCGCGGCCGACTTGCGCACAGCTACCCACCGTCGCCCACGTATCGATCATCGTGTTCTCGCCGACATAGGCGCCGACATTCACGAAGCTCGGCATCAGTACGACGCCCTTCGCGACGAAGGCCGAACGGCGAACGATCGCGCCCGGCACTGCTCGGAAACCGGCGGCGCGAAATTGGGCGTCGTGCCAGCCGACGAATTTTGAATCGACCTTGTCCCACCAATTCGCTTCGCCGGGACCGCCTTCGATCAGTCGCATGTCGTTCAAGCGGAACGACAGCAGCACGGCTTTCTTCAGCCATTGATGCACGACCCATTCACCGCCAATCTTTTCGGCGACGCGCACGCGGCCACTATCGAGCTCGCCCAGCGCATGTTCCACCGCATCGCGCACCGCGCCACTCGTGGATGACGACAGCGTGTCGCGCTCTTCCCAGGCAGCGTCGATGGTGCGGGCAAGATCGGTCGTCATGGTCAAACTCGAATGGATTGCAGGAACGCGACAAGATCGTCTGTTTCATGGTCGATGTGAAGATCGTCCACCTGCCAATGCGATTGACCACCGCCGTTGTTGAACCAGACCGTGGTGATATTTCGGGCGCGGGCTGGGACGAGATTGCGCGCGCTGTCGTCGAACAAAGCGGCGCTTTTTGGATCGAATCCACCAAGCGACACAAGGGCCTCGTAAGCAGGCTCCTGCGGTTTGGGCACGAAGCTCAAAGCGCGCACATCCACAATTGTCCCGAAGAGGTCGTCCACACCCAGCGTCTTCAGCACGCTCGCGGCATAACGTCCGCAGTTGTTCGTGAACACCAGACGCTCCCCTGGAAGGCGCGCCAAGGCGTCTCGTAATGCGAGGTCCGGCTTAAGTGACAGGACCGCCAAATCGTTGACGGCGTCGTGGTAGATGTCGGGATCGACGCCGTCATGGCGTACGAGTCCTGCTATCGTGCTGCCGTAGTCGCGCAGGTAGCGCTTCTGAATTTCCCAGGCCGGCTCGCGCGAAAGCCCGAAGTGCTTCTGCACGAAAACGCATATGCGCTCTTCCATGGCCCGATGCTGGCTGGCATCAAGCGTGTAGAGCGTATGGTCCAGATCGAAAATCCACGTTCGCACGTGGCGAAAATCGGGCGCGGCGTCGTTGGGGGCAATCATTGCGGCAGAAAATGTCCAATAAGACTTTGTTAAGCAAGCGCCGTTGTCAGGAACCCAACTTAACCCGCTGGTAGCAGAGGTTAGCGAAAAATCGCTGGCATCAGAGGGGCACAAGCCTCCGGATGTGGTGATGGGCCAAGACAGACAAAAATCGGACGACGCAAACCCGAAGCCGCTTTCGCGCGGTGAGGTTCTTCACATCCTTGAAGAACGGGGCAATGCCGCGCGCGAGGAGTTGGCGGGGCGCGAAGACGCGGCGCCGGAGGTCCTGTTCTTTCTTGCCAGCGAAGGCTCGCTGAAGGCGCGCCGCGCTATTGCGGCCAATAAGGCCGCGCCACCGCACGCCAACCGCTTGCTGGCGGACGACGATGAGGGCGATGTTCGTGCCGAACTTGCGCGCAAGATCGGCCGCTTGCTGCCCAATCTTCCCGCAGATGCCAGCGAAAAAATGCGCGCGCTGACGATCGAGACGATCGAAAAGCTGGCGCAGGATCAGCTGGTGCGGGTGCGCCGGATTCTCGCAGAAGAAATCAAGACGTTGGATTGCTTGCCCAAGCGCATTGTCGAGCGATTGGCGCGCGACGTGGAAGAGGTGGCGGCGCCCATTCTTGAATACTCACCGTTGCTGTCCGATGCCGATCTTGTAGAGATCATCTCGTCGGCGCAGGCGCGGTTCGCGCTGACGGCAATCGCCAAGCGCCGTCCGTTATCCGCGAATGTTTCGGAAGCGATTGCCGAGGCGCTCGATGTGCCGGCGGTTTCGCAACTTTTGTTCAACAGCGATGCGAAAATCCGCGCGCAGACGCTGGACAAGATCATCGAGCATGGTTCGCGCATTAAGGAATGGCACCTGCCGTTGGTTTTGCGCAACGATCTTTCGCAGCGCGCGATCCGCCGCTTGGCCGGATTTGTGAGTGCGGCCTTGCTCGGGCAATTGTGCGAGCGCGGCGATTTGTCGGACGAGACGCGAGCGCAACTGGCGAAACGCGCCCGCACGCGCATCGATGAAGATGACGGCATGGAGATTGATCCAGCCATCGCCGCGCAAGAAGAAGTCGCCGCGCTCTATCGCGACGGCAATCTCTCAGATGTGTTTGTCGAAGGTTCTGTAGAAGCTGGCAAGCGCGAGACCGTTATTGCCGCGCTGGCGCTACTGGCTCGCACGACGCCCGATATTGTTCGCCGGATATTTCAAGCTTCCTCAGCCAAGCCGGTCACGGCGCTGGTGTGGCGCGCGCGCCTCTCGATGCGCGTTGCATTCAAAATCCAGACCCTGTTGTTGAAGCTGCATGGCAGCGACTTGGTGCCGGCGCGCGCAGGCGTGCATTTCCCACTGAGCGAGGATGAAATGACCTGGCATCTCTCTTACTTCAACGTGAACTGATTTATCGTTTCGCCAAACTGGCAAGGCCTTTGTCGCCAATATGTGCGACGTAGCCGGTCTGACCTTTCGTCGCTGTCAGCGCAAAGCCGGCCTCCGTCAGACCGCGCTTTTTGCAATCGCCGTTGCCGCTCACCTGAAACGTGATGTTGGTGATGCAGAATTTCGTTGGGCCTGAAACCATCGCTGGTTTGTTGTGACCTTCGACGTGAAGGTACACTTTGTCGAACGCCAAAGGAGCTGCAATCGCTTTGGCGCAGGCGCCTTGCGCGATTTGCCACCAGCCACTCGAAGAGATCGCTCCGCTGTTTTGTTCCGCGATGGCAGCCCAGATGTCACCGCCTTTCGTTTCATTGCAAACGGAATAGCCCATCGGTGCGGAGATCTTCGTCGCGGCTTTTTCCAGTGCCTCGAACAAATCGGCGGAGGACGCGGTGGCAGCCAGCTTCGCGCGCTTGCGAAAATCGTCGATGCTTTTGTCGCGCGTTGTGTTCAGCGCTGCGCCGGAGATGCGATATCCGAGCGTCAATAAAAGGCGCTCCACGCCACGTTCGCGAACGGCCCGTGCTGAGGCATGCGGCGTTTCATCCGTCAGCGTCGTCGTCCATGCCGGAAATCCGTGCGTGTTCACCGGCGCATAGGGCTCGGTGAAGGCGTCTGCCATGCCGCAATCCGCCGAGACCGGATTGAGCAACGCGAAATTCGTGTCTTTCGAGCAGAGATCGACACTGCCCCCCCAATCGCGCTCGGCGCCGGGATAGGCGCGGCTGCTCCTGGCAAAGAGAAAGTATTTGGTGCGCGTGAGCGGCTGTTTGATCGTCACATCGCAATCGCCGGGAACGATGCGCGTCCAGCCTTGGGTGATGTTCTTGGCCTGCGCGGCGATGCCGACAGCTGCGTAAACAATGTAGCTCGTCTGATTGCAGACCTGTAGCTGCGCTTGCGCCGGTGAGGCGGCGAACAAAATCGATATGAAGAACGCGGCTACCGCCCAGATACGCGGCATCATCCGGGAATGATCATCGTTCCGGCGCCATGCTCGGTGAACAATTCGAGCAACACCACATGCGGGATGCGTCCGTCGAGAATGACGGCTGCCGACACGCCACCTTCTACCGCATCGATGGCGGTTTCGATCTTTGGGATCATGCCGCCGGAGATTGTTCCGTCGGATATCAACGACCGCGCCTCGGTGACGGTGAGACGCGGGATGAGCTTGCCTTCCTTGTCTAGCACGCCTTCGACATCGGTGAGGAGCAAAAGGCGCGCCGCATTCATCGCGCCCGCAACCGCACCGGACACGGTGTCGGCGTTGATATTGTAAGTCTCGCCCTTCGTGCCGACGCCGATTGGCGCCACCACGGGAATGAGATCGGAATTGATAATCGTGCGCAGTACCTCGCCGTTGACCTGATCCGGCTCGCCGACGAAGCCCAGATCGACGAATCTCTTTTGCAGAGTCACCGGATCCATCTTCTCGCGCATCAGCTTTTTCGCGATCACGAGATTGCCGTCCTTGCCGGAAATGCCGACGGCGCGTCCGCCCGCGGCGTTGATGCCTGCCACGATCTGTTTGTTGATCGACCCCGTCAGCACCATCTCGACCACTTCGATGGCCGCTTCGTCGGTGACGCGCAGGCCGTCGATGAAGGTGGAAGCGATGTCGAGGCGCGACAGCATCTTGCCGATCTGCGGGCCACCGCCATGCACGACGATGGGATCGATGCCCGTCATTTTCATCAGCACGATGTCTTGCGCGAAATGTTCGGACACGCCGCCTTCCATCGCGTGGCCGCCATATTTCACGACGATGGTGCGTTTGTCATATTGCAGGATGTAGGGCAGCGCCTCGACGAGAACCCGCGCGGTCTGGCGCCAGCGCGCAAGCTGGCGAAGATTTCGGTCGTTGCCGATATCGTCCTGTAAGGCCATGCTGTCCCTGCGATTTTGGCGCTTATAGCCGAAAGATCAGGCCTCGGCCACCAGCATCAAATTCACTTTTAGCGCTTCCAGCCCCTCGCGGTCGCGCGCGGAGGTTGCGAAGATTTCAGGGTAAGCGGCGACGTGCTTCTTCGCCTTGGCGTCGGCATCGGCGATAACTTGCGCGCATTCGGGCTTCTTGAGTTCGTCGATCTTCGTGAGCGTCACGACATACGACATCGCCGCTTGATCGAGCATGGTCATCACTTCGGCATCGGTATCCATGACGCCGCGCCGGGAATCGATGAGCAGCGCCACGCGGCGTAGCCTCTGACGGCCGCGCAGGTAGGTTGTGATGAGCGATTGCCAATCCGCCAACATTGTCTTCGATGCCTTAGCGAACCCGTAGCCGGGCAAGTCGACGAGCATGAGCTTGTTGCCGAGATTGAAGAAGTTGATTTGCCGCGTGCGCCCCGGCGTGTGGCTGACGCGCGCGAGCGCCGAGCGGCCTGTCAGCGCGTTGATGAGGCTCGATTTGCCCGCGTTGGAGCGGCCGACGAACGCGACTTCCGGCAGCGTCGGCGACGGAAACGCCTCGGGCGTTGTTGCACCGGCTACGAAATCGCAAGCACCGGCGAAGAGTTTGCGCGCCCGTTCTGAATCGGCGCGTTTCTCTTCGTCGGACTTTTCGCCGTCCTTCACTCGGCCGCTTTCGGCTTGTTCGCCCACGGCAGTTTCAGATTGTTGAAGAGATGAATCTCAACGCCATGCCGCGTCATCATCAGATATTGCTGCAGCAACGTCAGTGCGTTGCTCCAGGCGTAGTAGATGACCAGACCCGAGGGCAGCGACGCGAACATGAACGTGAAGATCAGCGGCATGTAACCGAACAGCTGTGCCTGCACAGGATCGGCGGGCGCAGGGTTCATCTTGGTTTGAATCCATTGCGTGATGCCGAGCAGGATCGGCCAGATGCCGATCGAGAGAAATCCGAGGAACGACGGCAGGATGGCATGCGGGTTGAACGGCAAGAGCCCGAAGAGATTGATCCATGACGTCGGGTCGGGTGCCGACAGATCGTGAATCCAGCCGTAGAACGGCGCGTGATACATTTCGATTGTGACAAGGAAAACCTTGTAGAGCGAGAACATGATCGGAATCTGAATCACCATGGGAAGGCATCCCGAAACCGGGTTCACCTTCTCGCGCTGATAGAGCGCCATCATCTCTTGCTGCTGTTGTACCTTGTCGTCCGCATGGCGCGACTTGATGCGCTCCATTTCCGGCTGCAGCTTCTTCATGCGCGTCATCTGCTTGAAGCCGGCGTTGGCGAGCGGAAATAGCGCGCCGCGGATCAGCACCGTCAGCACCAGAATGGCGAGACCGAAACTTCCGGTAAGTCCGAATTTGGCAAAGAACAGCGATGTGCGGTCGAGAATCCAGAACATCGGGCGCGTGAAGAACGAATACCAGCCCCAATCGACGGCATAGTCGAATTTCGCGATGCCGAGATTCTTCTCATAATCCTGCAGCACCGAAACGACTTTCGCGCCAGCGAACAAACGTTCCGTCACCGTCACACTCTGTCCCGGCGCCAACGTATGCGCGGCCATCCGGTAGTCGGCCTGATAAGCCTTGGTGTCGCGATACGGTGAAGCGGAGAAGCTGCCGTCGAACGCTTCGTTCTGCGGCGGGATGACGGCCGCCATCCAGTATTTGTCGGTGATCCCGAGCCAGCCGCCGGTGGAATTGAATGTCTGCGGTGGTGCGCCGGCGTCTTTGAAGTCGTCGTATTTTGCGTCTTTCAGCGAACCGCCGGCGACGCCGACATAACCTTCATGCAGCGCCCAATAGTGTTGCGTTTCTTTCGGAACGCCCTGTCGCGCGACGTACGCATACGGATAAAGCGTGTGCGTCTTGCCGCTCTTGTTCGCGACGGCGTCGCTCACGGTGAACATATACTGGCTGTCGACCGCGATGGTGCGGGTGAAGGTGAGACCCTGCCCATTGTTCCAGGTGAGCGTCACCGGTTTGTTTGGCGACAGCACAGTGCCGCTCGATAG
>DASZML010000201.1:0-3531 GCA_035551875.1 Rhizomicrobium sp. | reverse complement strand
AACGTCACCTGATCCGGCGTCAGAAGGTTTCCGGGCAGGAATTGCAGGAAGAACGCTTTGATCGATGCTGCGAAGAACGGGATCGGGATCAGCGCGCGTCGGCGTCCCGTTTCGCGCAAAATGATCTGCAACATCTGCTTGAACGTGAAGTCGTTCGGACCGCCGAGTTCATAATCCTTGCCGCGCGTCGCGGAATCTTCGACGCATTTCACGATCGCATCGGCGACATCGCCCACGAACACCGGCTGAAATTTCGTGTGGCCGCCGCCGATGAGCGGCAGAACCGGCGTGAAGCGTGCGAGATTGGCGAATTTGTTGAAGAAGTCGTCGTCCGGCCCTGCGACGAGGGACGACCGCAGGATGGTCGCATCGGGGAACGCTTTGCGAAGCGCGCTGTCACCCTTGGCTTTCGAACTTGCATATTTCGAGGGCGAATCTTCCGAGATGCCGACCGTCGAAATATGAACCAGCGACGTCACGCCCGCGTTCTTCGTGGCCTTGGCGATGGTCTCCGGCGCCATCGTGTGCACCGCATCGTAGCCTTGTCCACCGGCGGGATAGAGGATGCCGACGAGATTGACGACCGCGTCGGCACCTTCCACGGCACGCGCGACGGCGGCTTCATCGAGCACATTGCAGCGCTGCACGGCGATCTGCCCGACGGTTCCCATCGGCGGCAGGAAGTTCGCGCGGTTTGGATAGCGCGTCGCGACGCGGATGCGATAACCGGCATGCGCGAGCGCGCGCACGGCATTGCGGCCCAAAAAGCCCGATCCGCCGAAAACCGTGACGAGTTTTGCCATACGCAGAATCCTGTATGCCGACGCGTTATCTAACCAAACGCACAGGCAACGCAAAGCGCGCAAATCGACGCCACCGCGCTACTGTCATGGCCCGCAAAAACGGCCCACCGAGGTGGGCGTAAGATTCTCTGCGCGTGGACGCGTTTGCTGGGTGGCCTGGTCAAGCCGGGCCATGACATGAAGGCAGGTCAATCCGCCACGTAGGAGCGCTCACCCGTCGCTGGATCGACCCAAACGGTGACCGGTTTGCCGGTCTCATCATCCACGAAGCGCTCGGTGGTGCTCACCCAGTCGCCCGCCGGCGGTTTGTCCACGAGCGGTTTGTAGCGGAAGCGCTCGAAAATCACGCCGCATACGATAAGCACGCCCCATATGATGGCGATGAATCCCGGCGGCGAACCGGTTCCAATGGCGACCACACCGCCGGCCAAGGCGACAACGCCGAGGCCGAGCGTGAAGTTATGCAACGTTGGCATTGGGATTTCTCGGCTCGACGCGCACGGCCGTTCCATACGCGACGATCTCGCTCATGGTCTGACCGATCTCGGCGGAATCGAAACGCATCATCACGATGGCGTTGCCGCCCATCAGCGTGGCGTTGGCGACGAGGCGATCGACTGCATGCCGCCGCGCTTCTTCCAGAAGCTGCGTGTATTCGTGAATCTCGCCGCCGACGATGGAGCGAAGCCCGGCCATGATGTTGCCGCCCAACCCACGCGACCGCACCACCACGCCGAAGCATTGGCCGAACATTTCCACTACCTGATAGCCCGGGATATTCTCAGTCGTGACAACGAGCATGGCTGCGCCTCATGAGACTCGCCGCCGATCATGCACCCGGATCGGCGTCCGCGCGAATAGGCCGCTTCTTCCGTGGTTTCGCATTGGTAAAGCCGCCGTTTGACTTCAAAGGGGGCTGCTCATAAAAGTCCGCGCCTATTGCCTGATGTGCCCAGATGGCGGAATTGGTAGACGCACTAGTTTCAGGTACTAGCGCTTCACGGCGTGGAGGTTCGAGTCCTCTTCTGGGCACCAGCTTTCTTACTTCGGCAGCAGTTTGAAGTACGGCTCTGCGTCTTGTAGCACGCGGGCATAAGACGGACGTTCCATCAAACGCTGTCGATACGCGAAGACGTTGGGATGTGTTTTGTCGAACGGCATCGCCATGTGTCCGTAGAAAAGGGCGGGTGAGGCTGCGCAATCGGCCATCGTGTAGTCGTCGCCCATCGCCCAGCGGCTGTTGCCGATTTCGCTCTCGAGCATGTCGAGCGCGGTGGTCAGGCGTTTCTGCGCTGACGCGACATCGTCGGGACGTTTTTGTCCTTCTGGACGGCGGCGATCTGCCATCAACTCCTGCATGACATTGTGAACGTAGAGATCGTAGAAGCGGTCGCCCATGCGGATCTGGCGCGCGCGATCCGGATCGTCCGGAATGAGTTTTGTCTTTCCCGGATAATGCTGCGCCAGATACTCGATGATGATCGTGGACTCCGGCACGAACCAGTCGCGCTTTTCGTCCTTGAGCACGGGAAATTTTGCGGGCGGCCACATCTTCGTGAACTCCGCCCACACCGCCGGATCGGTTTGCGTGGGATTGCCGACGAGCTTTAGCTCGAAGGGCACATCGTTTTCGTAAAACGCGATGATCGCCTTGTGGCAATAAGACGAAAGCGGATGGGCGTAGAGCTTCAGCGTCATCTTACTTGCCGGGCTTGTCGAATTCGGTGTCGATCACGAGTTGGATCGGCATCGTGAAGAACGGCGACATGCCGAAGTCCTGCGGATTGATCGCGGTCTCGGCGTGAATGCCGATGACATGGCCCATCACCGGGCTTCCGGCAAATCCGGGACCGGCGCCGATCAGCGTGGTGTCGAATGTCACCGGTACCGTCTTGCCCATCAGCGTGAACTTGCCGTCGACTTTGCCGTGTTGTGGGTCGGTCTGACGGAACGCGGTAGAGACGAACGTCGCTTCGGGAAACATCGCGGACTTCAGATACTGATCGCCCTGAAGTTGTTCGGCGAAACCCGGCACATTGGTTTCGATGGAATTGGTTACGACTGTTGCCGAAAGTTTGGACTTCGTGATGTCACCCGGATTCCAGTCCAGCGTCGCCGCCACTTTGCCGAAGCGGAAGATGCTGATCGAGAAGCCCATATGCGAAACGCGTGCGATCACACCGACATGATTCGGGTCCAAATGATATTTGCCAGCCGGTGAGAGCTTATAATCATGCTGTCCCATCGGGATGGATTTCGGATCGGGATCGGCAGACGCGCCCATCGTTGGCGCGAGGGATAGAAGCGCAATGGTCGCGCCGATCGTCAGATAGTGTCTCTTTTGCATATCACTTTTCCCTTTTCGGTTTTCCGCGCAGTTCCCACATCAGCAGAATATGCGCGGCGAACATCGCCGTCATAGCCGTCAGTGTGAGCGTGGCGTTCATGCTTTGCCCGCGAACATTGCGTCCATCTTGTCGAAGCTCTGCGTCCAGCCGGCTTCCATGCCTTGTAGCATGAACACGACTTGCGGCAGCGTGCCTTGCGCGCGCGTGTGGAAGTGCATGCGCGTCTTGCCGTTGCCGATGTCTTCGAAGCGTACCGTCGTAAGCCCATCAAGGACGATATTGTCGTCGGCATCCACCGCGTTGTTGGTGAAGACCAGCTTCTCCGGCGGCGTCACCTCCTGGAATACGCCGCGCATCGGCGCGTCGCGGAAGCCCATGGC
>DASZML010000200.1:0-13742 GCA_035551875.1 Rhizomicrobium sp. | reverse complement strand
TTGTGCGGCTCTCGCGCAGCCAGGAACTCATTGCGGTGCGCGCGGCCGGCGTTTCCGCCTGGAGCTTGCTGGCGCCTTCCCTCGTCGTGGCGGTGCTCCTCGGCATCTGCACGGTTCTTCTTCTGACGCCGCTTACGGCCCGAATGTTGAATCAATACTCGGCCATGGAAGCGAAATATGTTCGCGGGCAAGAATCGCAACTCGCGATTTCCCGCAACGGTCTTTGGCTCAGGCAAGGAGACAGCAAAGCACAGTCCGTTATTCATGCCTTGCGCGTAACAAACCAGGGATTGAATCTGGAAGACGTCATCATTTTTCTCTACGGCCCGAACGACAAATTCGAAGGCCGTATCGATGCGCACAGTGGCGTTTTGGGATCGGGTATCTGGACACTGAAAAATGCCTGGGTCAGCACTGCCAACGGCAAATCCGTGCACCGCGACACTTACAATCTGCAGACCACCCTGACGCCTGCGCAAATTCAGGAGAGCTTCGCATCGCCGGACACGATGTCTTTCTGGGATTTGCCGGGGTTCATCGCTGCTGCCCGTAAAGCCGGCTTCTCTGCTACGCGTTACATGCTCTATTTCGATTCGCTGTTGGTATTGCCGGCCCTTTTTGCGGCGATGGTATTCATGGCCGCGAGCTTCTCGCTTCACATGTCCCGCTTCGGCGGACTGCTTCGTGTAATCCTCAATAGCGCGCTTGCCGGTTTCGGCGTGTATCTCTTTGCGAACATTGCAACAGCTCTGGGTGATACCGGCATTTTGCCGGTTGCTCTGGCTGCCTCCGCGCCGGCGGCAGTGTCTATACTTCTTGGCATGACTCTCGTCTTCCATCAGGAGGACGGCTGATGCACCGGCCTTCCAAGCGAACGCTCCTCTGCGGTCTTATTGTTTGTGTATGCGCGATCCACGCGGTTTCCGCCGCATATGCCGCGCATACTGGAGCGCATTTGTCCGGCAGTTCGGCGTTGCTTGGGCCTGCCAACACCGCCTATCTCATGAAGGCCGATGAAGTCGACTACGACGTCGACAATCGCTTCGTCACCGCGACGGGACATGTCGAGATCGATCACAATAATCGCATCGTGACCGCTGAAAAGGTTACTTACGATCAGACGAAAGATGTCGTGGTGGCGGAAGGCAATGTCGTCATGATGTCGCCCGACGGGAACGTGGTGTTTACGCCCCGCGCTATACTCACCAATCAAATGCGGGATGGCGTCCTCGAAGGCTTCCGGGCACTCATCGGTCAAAACGGACGCATGGCGGCGATTTATGCGACACGGAAAGATGCAAACATCACGAAACTAGATCGCGCTACATTCACGCCTTGCAAAATTTGCAACAAACCGGGTCAGCGCACACCGTTGTGGCAGGTGAAGGCTTATCACGTCATCTACAATCAGAACGATCACAAGATCGTCTATCACGATGCTATTCTGGATATGTTCGGCATCCCAATCGCCTATACGCCGTATTTCAGCCAGGCGGATCCGACGGTCAAACGTGAGACAGGATTTCTCGCACCGGATATCGGTTCTTCGACGGTGCTCGGCACTTACGTCAAAGTGCCGTACTATGTTTCATTGACGGATTCTCGCGACTTTACGATCCAGCCGATCATCTCGTCTGAAGGCGGCGGCGTCCTCGAGACAGAATATCGAGAACGTTGGAACCAGGGGGGAATGTGGCTTCAGGCGACGGTCGCGGAGAACCCGAACGGCGGCATCGATGGAAATCGACAGGAATGGTACAGTTCGTTGTTTGGCTCAGGACGCGCGGTCGTCGATTCTGCCAACTCGTGGCGCTTTGGCTACGACATACAGCTGACGTCCAACCCGACCTATCTGGAACGCTACAGCCTTTATAACAAGGACGATCAACTCGTCAGCGATCTCTTCCTTCAAGGCCAGAGCGGGCGCAGTCGCTTCGCCGTCACCGGCTATTTCTTTCAAAGTATCGTAGGATTTTGCCCGACCACACCCTGCACGACGACGACGCCTTCGCCGCTCTTCATCAAAACGGCGAACATTCCGCTGGTGCTACCTCTCATAGAATATACATACATACCGCTGACGCCGGTTCTTGGCGGTGACTTTCGCTTCGACTTCAACAGCGCCTCAATTACCCGAAGTGCCGGCCCGACAGACGAACGTGCCACGGCGGAGGCAAAATGGAGTTTGCCGCTCATAACCGACGATGGGATGTTGGTGACGTTCCAGGCTTACGCACGCGGCGATGTTTATCGCGTCACGAACAGCGATCTCATAGACTTTCCGGACATTCCGGAAAAGGCTCGCTATATCTCGCGCGGGTTGCCTTATGTCTCATTGGATTGGCGCTGGCCGTTTATCTCCGGCAATGGCGCAGATGCGCTTTTGGTGGAACCGATCGTGCAAGCGATTGCGGCGCCTTATGGCGGAAACCCGAAGGGTATTCCGGATGAAGACGCCGTCGACGTCGAGTTCAGCGAAAACGATGTCTTCAGCATGAATCACTTGCCAGGCTATGACCTCGTCGAGAGCGGACCGCGCGCCAATGTCGGCGTTCGGACGGAAGCATTCTTTCCGGGTGGCAGTGTGGAGGCCATATTGGGCGAAGTGGTTCGTCTGAAGCCGGACCCTGTCTTTTCCTCCGACACAGGATTGGCCAATAAACAATCGGACATAGTCGGCCGTTTTGCGATTAAATTTCCGCCAAACTTTAGCCTCACCGATCGGCTTGATATTGATCAGGACACCGGCAGTGTGCGGCGAAACGAAGTGTATCTTGATGGCCGTTTCGGGCGCTCAACAATGCAAATCAGCTATGTTCGCCTGCCGCAATCTGAAGTGCTCCCCGGAATCGATACACGCGAAGAAATCAACGCACAGGCTACGTTAGGAATTTTCGATTATTGGCTGATTTATGCCGCCGCACGGCGCGATCTTGCCAATGACGAAATGCTCGGAGACGAATTTGGCTTCGGTTACGATGACGAATGCCTGGGCGTTTCGCTCTCTTACCGCCGCCAATATACCCGAGACCGAGATGTCCCTCCGTCCACTTCCGTTCTCTTTCGTTTTAACCTAAAGACCGGAGATCAGACGGCGCACGCCACGCAGCTGTTCCCGCAGCATTTGTTCTCCTCAACCGAGCTTTGACCTTGAGAGCAAAAGCCCTATTGTGTGGACCGGTCGATGCGGGAGCGTGGCCGGACCCAAATTACATATGATTGAGATCAGCGATCGATGACACGATTTCTATTGGCCGTTGCAACAGGTACAGTCGCACTGGCAGTGAGTGGGGCAAGCCTTTCGGCAACGCGCGCACCCACCACGGATGCGGCCCGGCTGCAGCAAAGCACACCTCCTGGAACCGAAAAACTTCCGGTGCCTGAGACAACCCAAGAGGCTCAGGCCAATGGGGATAGTGTCGCTGCAATTGTGAATGATACCGTTGTCACCGATTACGATCTTCGACAACGCGTCGCTCTTTACGTGGCAACGTCTGGCACGCACGTCACTCCAAATTCACTTGTTCAGATAAAAAAACAAGTGCTTCACCAACTGGAAACGGAACGGTTGGAACTTCTTGAAGCGCAGAAAAATAGCGTCACTGTGTCGTCGTCAGATGTGGACAAGGCGATTGGCAACATCCTCAAAGATAACAATCTGACGCAAGAACAACTCAATACCATGCTTTCGCGTAACGGCGTTCACATGAGCACGCTGCGTGCGCAATTTGCATCCCAGATTGCATGGTCGAAAGCCGTCCAACAGCAATATGGCGACCGCATCGATGTCGGCGCCGCAGAGGTCGACGCCGAAATGCAACGCTTGGCCCAAAGCAAGGACAAGACCCATTTCTACGTCGCAGAAATCTTCCAGGCCGTCGACAATCCGGAAGATGATGCGAAAGTGAAGAAAAGCATGGACGATCTAGAGGTCCAACTCAGATCCGGTGCGCCCTTCCCCGCTGTCGCGAGGCAATTCAGTCAGAACCCAACGGCAGCGAGTGGCGGCGATCTCGGTCTCGTCGTTGAAGGCCAACTTCCAAAAGAGTTGAACAACGAACTGACGCAGATGCGCCCCGGCATGGTCAGTGACCCGATCAAATCCACCGGTGGCTATTACATCCTGTATCTGCGCCAGCGTCAGGAACCTGCCAACACCAAGATTGCCGATACGTCGTCGAAGATCGACGAGCATCCAAGCTCCATGCCGCTCGCGCGCATCCTGTTTCCAGTTGGTCCCAAGCCGCCCAAAGACCTGGTGGAAAAAGTAATGGCATTTGCGGGAAGCATGCGTACGAACATCGACAATTGCGAGCGCATCCCTGCGATTGTCAAGCAGGTCAAGGGCGTTGTCTACTCGAATTTGGGGACCATGCACGTGGCCGATTTGAGCCCCGAAATACAGAACGCGCTCGCGAAGACTGAAAGCGGCGAAACAACGCTTCCGTTTCAGGATGCAGCGGGTATCGAATTGATCGTCCGCTGCGATGCCAAAGCAGCGCCAAAGACGACGGCGTTCCAGATGCCCTCGCGCGACGACGTCGAAGAGCAGCTGTTTGAAGAACGCCTCGGTGTTTTGTCGCGCCAATACTTGCGCGATTTGCGCCGCAATGCGGAAATTCAATTTCCTGGCCAGAGCCTCTTCGCGCGTCATCGTCATGACGATGCGGACAACGACGCGACGCAGTGACATGCCAGTGCGCGATGCGCCTATCCTTGTCACGATGGGTGAACCGGGTGGCATAGGTCCGGAAGTCGCGGTTGCCGCTTACAACGCTCTGAACGGGAAGATCGGCGAACGGCCGCTGAAGCTTGTCGGCGACACGGACGTGCTTGCCGCCTTCGGGAAGTTGCCGGCATCGGCACTGGTCGCTTCGCATCCATTGTCCGAAGCGAACAAAGTTGGTCACGCCAATCCGGCAAATACGCACGCTGTCGTCGATGCCATCGACACCGCCGTTGCGATGGCGATGCAGGACGCAGCAGCAGCGGTCGTCACGGCGCCAATCCACAAAGCATCGCTGATGCAGGGTGGATTCGAATTCGCCGGCCACACCGAGTATCTGGCCAAACTCACGGATGCGCCGCGCGCTGTGATGATGCTGGCGGGCGGAGGTCTGCGTGTGGTGCCGCTTACCATTCACATCGCGCTGAGCGAAGTGCCGAAGCGCATTAGCGAATTGGCCATTGTAGAGACCGGCGAGATCATCCTGAAAGCGTTGAAGCAGGACTTCGGAATCGCGAAGCCCCGGCTGGCAATCAGCGGACTCAACCCACACGCCGGCGAAGATGGCGAGATCGGCCGTGAGGAGCGCAACATAATAGCGCCCGCGTGCGAAGCGTTGCGTGGTGAAGGGATTGTCCTCGGCCCTCTGCCCGCCGACACCATGTTTCACGAGGAAGCACGCGCGCGATACGACGCGGCTTTGTGCATGTATCACGACCAAGCACTGATCCCACTCAAGACGCTCGCGTTCTGGGACGGTGTAAACGTCACGCTCGGCCTTCCAATTATTCGCACATCGCCGGATCACGGCACGGCGCTCGACATCGCGGGCAAAGGCAAAGCCGATCCACGCAGCATGATCGCCGCGATCAGGATGGCAGCCGATATCGCGGATGCACGGTTTGGATAGCGCCGATCCGTTACCGCCGCTGCGCGAAGTCATCGCGCGTTACGATCTGGCGGCGAAGAAATCGCTTGGCCAGAACTTTCTTCTCGATCTGAATCTTACGCGCAAGATCGCGCGCGCGGCGCAACCCGAAGGCGCAACGATCTACGAAATCGGTCCCGGTCCCGGTGGCCTGACGCGCGCGCTTTTGATGGAAGATGCCGCGAAAGTCATCGCGGTGGAGCGCGATGAACGCTGTCTTCCTGCGTTGGAAGACATCTCTCGTGTTTATCCCGGCCGGCTACAGATCGTGCCCGCTGACGCGCTCGCATTGAATGAAGACAAGCTGTTCACCGACCACAATATCGCAATGCCAGTTCGCATCGCTGCCAATCTGCCATACAACATCGGTTCGGCATTGCTGGTGAAATGGCTAACGCAAGAGACATGGCCGCCATTCTGGCAATCGCTCACGCTCATGTTCCAGCGTGAAGTCGCCGAGCGGATTGTCGCTAAGCCGGGATCGAAAGAATACGGGCGGCTTTCCGTGCTGGCGCAATGGCGCGCGAAACCGAAAATCTTGTTCGACGTTTCTCCGCGCGCCTTCACGCCGCCGCCGAAAGTCACCTCTTCAATTTTGCATATCGAACCTTTGGCCGAACCTGTCGCGCCGGCGCGGCTGCACGATCTGGAAGCCATCACCGCCGCTGCCTTCGGTCATCGCCGCAAGATGTTGCGTCAGAGTCTGAAATCACTCATGCCTGACGCCGAAGCGCTCGTCCGCACCGCCGGTCTTGACCCGACGGAACGCGCCGAGCAGCTTTCGATCGCTGACTTCGCAAGCCTCGCCCGCGCCTATCGCGCGTCGCTCTAAAACCGCGCAAGGCATGCGGTTGAGGCAGGCCATGCAGCGTGCCAGACTGACAAAAGATCATAAAAAACCTCAGGGAGAAACGCATGAAAAGCCAGGCGATCATGGAATTCGGCAAGCCGCTGCAGGAGATGGAAACTCCGACGCCGACGCCCCAAGGCACCGAGGTTTTGCTCAAGGTCCACAACGCGGGCGTTTGCCATTCCGACGTGCACATCCATGACGGCTATTTCGATCTCGGCGGTGGCAACAAGCTGCCGATGGCGAATGTGAAGCTGCCGCACACGCTGGGCCATGAGATCGAAGGCGAAGTCGTCGCTGTCGGTCCTGATGTGAAAGACATCAAGGTTGGCGCGCGGTATGCGGCGTTTCCGTGGATCGGTTGCGGCAAGTGCCCGTCGTGCATGCGCGGCGAAGAAAACATCTGCGTAGGCGGTCCGCGCCAGCTTGGCTGCTCGAACGGTTGCCCCGGCGGTTACGCCACGCATGTGATAGTGCCGCACCCAAAATATCTCATCGACTACGGCAAAACCGATCCGGCGCTCGGCGCCGCTTACATGTGCTCGGGCGTCACGGCCTATGCGGCGATGAAAAAGATCGGCAAGCTCGGACCCAACGATCAGGTGTTGGTTCTGGGTGTCGGCGGCGTCGGCATGATGGGCGTGCAATTCGCCAAGGCGATGTTCGGCAAAGGCCCGCTCGCGGCCGATATCGACGAAGGCCGTCTCGAAGCCGCGAAGAAAGCGGGTGCCAGCACGACCTACAACACGAAAAATCCCGACGAAGCGAAGCGCCTGATGGCGGAGACGGGCGGCGGCGCTTACGCAGTCGTCGATTTCGTTGGTTCGGAAAAGACGTTCGCGTTCGCATCGCAGACGGTTCGCCGTGGGGGCAAGGTGATCATCGTGGGATTGTTCGGCGGCGCGATGTCGATGCCGCTTCCCATGTTTCCCTTTCGCACGATCTCCATCGGCGGTTCGATGGTTGGCTCACTCGACGAAACCAAAGAGATGATGGAGCTGGTGCGCGCGGGCAAAGTCGATCCAATCCCTTACACCAAACGCCCGCTCGCGCAGGCGAATTCGGCGCTGGAGGATCTGGTCGCCGGTAAGGTCACAGGCCGCGTGATCCTCACACCATAAGGCGCGAGCCATGACCGAAGCGATTCTCGAACCCGATCTGCCGATCGTCGATCCGCATCATCATCTGTGGGACCGGCCGACAGAGGTGTTGCGCAATCTGCCGCCGCTCGAGCACGGCTTCATGGACATCATCCGTGAAGTGCCGCGCTACCTTCTTGATGAATTGCTGGCCGATCTGAAAAGCGGCCATAACGTCAAAGGCACGATCTATATGGAATGCGGCGCGATGTATCGTGCCGATGGTCCGGACGCGCTCAAATGCGTGGGCGAGACGGAGTTTGTGAACGGCATCGCCGCGATGACGGCGAGCGGCATCTATGGCGACGTGCGCGCATGCGCGGGCATTGTCGGCCATGTCGATCTGCGGTTTGGCGCGGATGTCGTGGAAGACGCGCTGCGCTCGCATATCGATGCGGGGCACGGACGTTTCCGCGGCATCCGACAAAGTGCGTCGCACGACGAAGACCCGATGGTGCTAGGCCCGCTGCATGGCCGGGTGCCGACAGGACTTTATCGTGACGCGAAATTCCGCGATGGCTTCAAGGTGCTGCACAAGCTTGGGCTCTCGTTCGACGCGTGGCTGCTTGAGCCGCAGCTTCCCGATCTGATCGACCTCGCCCGTGCGTTCCCGGACACAATCATCGTGCTCGATCATGTCGGCACGCCACTCGGTGTGGGCCGTTATACCGGAAAGCGCGACGAGCGTTTCGATGAATGGCGCAAGAACATTCGCGAGCTGGCGAAATGCCAGAACGTGAATGTAAAACTCGGCGGATTGCCGATGCCTTTCGCGGGCTGGCGAAAAAGCTGGCACGAGCCGCAACCGTCGAGCGAACAACTCGCGCGCGAGTGGAAACCCTATATCGAGACCTGCATCGAAGCCTTCGGCGTCCATCGCGGCATGTTCGAGAGCAACTTCCCGGTGGACCGCTTCGGCTCGACCTATGTCACGCTGTGGAATGCATTCAAGCGTATCACCAAGGGCTATTCCGCGACCGACAAAGCCGCGCTCTACAGCGGCACGGCATCAAAGGTCTATCGCGTCAATCTCGTTTGATTTCGGCAACAGCATTTCAACAAAAGCGTGCAACGCGCGCATGGAGACGTTCATGACAAAGACATTCGGCGCAAAGTCCACGACCGACGACGTTCTCGAAGGCGTTAATTTGAGCGGCAAGCGTGTGCTAGTTACCGGCGCGTCCGCCGGTCTTGGTGTCGAAACTTGTCGGACACTTGCAGCACATGGCGCGACCGTCGTCGGCGCCGCGCGCGATCTCGCGAAGGCACAGAGAGCCACCGAAGTCGTCCGCAAGGATGCGAAGAATGGTGGCAGCCTCGAATTGATCGAACTCGATCTCGCCTCGCTGAAAAGCGTTCGCGCCTGTGCCGATGCGCTGGTGAAATCCGGAAAGCAATTCGACGTCGTCATTTGCAATGCTGGCGTTATGGCCTGTCCCAGAGGCAAGACGGCGGACGGTTTCGAGACGCAGTTCGGCACCAACCATCTGGGCCACTTCGTGTTCGTGAACCGCATCGCCTCGCTGATCAAAAAAAATGGCGGCCGGCTCGTGAATCTCTCATCCGCCGGGCATCGCTTTTCGGACGTGGATCTCAAAGATCCGAATTTCGAGCACACGCCTTATACGGAGTTTGGCGCGTACGGACGCTCCAAGACCGCGAACATTCTTTTCGCTGTCGAATTCGACCGCCGTCACAAGGCCGATGGCATTCGCGCGACAGCAGTGCACCCCGGCGGCATCATGACCGAGCTTGGCCGCCACATGACGCAGGAATTGCGCGACGCGATGATGAAAAGTGTCGAGGAGGCGAACAAGAAGGCCGGCATTACATCCTTCGAGTGGAAAACGATCCCGCAAGGCGCTGCAACAACCGTGTGGTCGGGCTTCGTGGCTTCAGCGGACGCCGTCGGCGGCAAATATTGCGAGGACTGCCACATCGCGTCATTGCAGGACAACGCGGAACTTCGCAATGGCGTGCGCGCCTACGCTCTAGACGTCGATCACGCCAAGGCACTCTGGGCCAAAAGCGAAGAGATGGTCGGCGAGCGCTTCTAGCGCTTGCCGCCGACAGCGTCGGCCACTTTCTTTCGCTTGGGGCCGGGCAGAAGCGTCATCACCAAAATAAACATCGAGAGCGCGAAGCAGATTGTGTTCGATGCGATCAGCGGCCATTGCCGAAGCAAGATGCCATAGCCCGTCCACCCGGCGAATGCCGCCACGGTAAAAAGGTACATTCCGGTGGAGATATCTTTCGTACTCCGCGTGCGAATGACTTTCCACGCTTGCGGCGCGAAACTGATTGTCGAACATATGGCGGCGACGGCGCCCAGAATGGTGGCGATCTGCATGACGCGGTAACGGGGCGCTACCGCGTAAGTTCCGAAACGAAATCGCCGACACCCACAAGACGCGACCGGCGTGATCGCTCGGCCTCCAGAATCGCACGCACTTTCTCAAGCGCGCGATCGAGATCGCGATTGACGATCACATAATCATATTCCGGCCAGTGGCTGATTTCGCTGGCCGCTTCCGCCATGCGCTTGGCGACGACATCGTCAGAGTCCTGCGCCCGCAATTTCAGGCGGCGCTCCAGTTCGTCGTGGCTTGGCGGCAGAACAAAGATGCTGACGAGATCCTCGCGCGCCCGTTCCTTCATCTGCTGCGCGCCCTGCCAATCGATATCGAAAAGCACATCTCGGCCGCGCCCGAGCGTGCTGAGGACGGGTTGTTTCGGCGTCCCGTAATGATTGCCGAAAACGATGGCATGCTCGAAGAACTCTTCTTTCGCGACCATCTGCGCGAATTTTTCTGGGGCCACGAAGAGGTAATCGCGCCCTTCGACCTCGTTGGGACGCTTCGTCCGAGTCGTTACAGAAACGGAAAGCGAAATATCGGGGTCGCTTTCCAGAAGACTACGCGCCAGCGTCGTCTTGCCCGCGCCCGACGGCGAGGACAAAACTAACATCAGACCGCGACGCTTGATGCTCTCACTCATTCGACATTCATCGCTTGTTCGCGGAACTGGTCGATCGCGTGCTTGAGCGCGAGACCAAGCTTCGTCAGCGCGATGTCCGACGATTTCGAGCACAACGTGTTGGCTTCGCGGTTGAATTCTTGCGCCAGGAAATCGAGCTTGCGGCCGATAGGCTCGCCGGATACGAGAAGCGCGCGTGCTTCATGCACATGCGCATTGAGACGGTCCAATTCCTCGCGCACATCGGCGCGCGCGGCGAGGAGCGCCACTTCCTGCGCCACGCGCTCTTCGGAAAGTTGTGTGCCAGCGAGCAATTCCTTCATCTGCGTCATCAGGCGGTCGCGAAATGCGACGGGCTGGCCGGCGGCGATGTGCGCAGCCTCTTTCGTGAGCGTGTCGATTTCGTTGATCTGGCCGCCGAGCACTTCGGAAAGTTTCGCGCCTTCCTTGCGTCGGGCGCGGCGCAAGGCGTCAAACGCGACAGCGACGCTTTCGAGCAGCGCCGCGTCTCGCGACGCGCGTTCGATGTCGCTCAGCAACACGGCATCTTCCTGAACGATCACACCTTTGAGCGCGAGCAGTCCGTCCACACGCGCAGGCGCTAATCCTGTCTCGCTGGCGATCTGGCGCGCGACCTTCACGGCGGCTGCGAGCGCCTCCGCGTCGATACGAAGCCCCCTCGCGTCGTCGCGTGGCTCCAGGGTCAGCGTCGCTTGCAGGTTGCCGCGCTTGAAGCGCTCCGCGGCCAGCATCCGCACCGGCGACTCGATGCCATCGAAACCCGGCGGCATGCGGAGCCGCAAATCGAGACCCTTACCGTTGACGCTCTTCACCTCCCAGCGCCAATGCGCGCCTTCGTGCGCACCATGCGACTCGGCAAAGCCTGTCATGCTGACAATAGTCATCAACGACTCCGTGGAAGGTGGAATTTAGACCGTCACATGCGCCGCTCGCTAGTGCGCGTGCTCCAGCTGGCGGAGCTTGGCGACATTCTTCTCATGCTCGACAAGGCTGGACGTGAATACATGGCCGCCCTGCCCCGTGGCGACGAAATAAAGATCGTTGGTCTGTTCCGGATCGAGCACCGCCGCAATCGCATCCTTCCCGGGATTGCAGATCGGCGTCGGCGGCAGGCCCGCGATCACATAGGTGTTGTACGGCGTCGCGCCGTTCAGCTCGCTCATGCGGATGCCGTGGCCGAGCGGGTAGCCCCTGGTGATTCCGTAGATAATTGTCGGATCGGATTGCATCTTGATGCCTCGGCGCAACCGGTTCTCGAACACGGATGCGATGTGGCGGCGCTCTTCGGCGAGCGCGGTTTCTTTTTCCACGACCGATGCCAACGTGACCGCTTCTTCCGGTGATATTACCGCGATATTCGGCGCGCGCGCGGCCCAATGCGTGTTGATGAACCTCACTTGTGCGTCGTGCATCTTCGCGAGCATCGCCGAACGCGTCATGCCGCGGGTGAAGAGGTATGTTTCCGGCAGCAATGTGCCTTCCGCCGGCACCGGCCCAGCGTCGCCGACGAGAACCGGGTCGTTCTTCACGATGTCATAGATCATCTGGCTGGTAAGGCCTTCGGCGGCCGTGATCTTATGTTCGATGGATTTGCCGGTGACGAGAATGTCCGTCACGTCCTGCATCGAAGCGTGCGTGGCAAAGCCGTATTCACCCGCCTTCAATGCGCCCTGCTCGCCGCGCATCCGCACGCCCACCTGATAGAGCAACGCGCTGTTGACGACGCCCTGATCCTGCAATTGTTGCGCGATTGCCCCGACATGCTCACCCGGCTTGATCATCAGCACCTGATAGCTTTGTGATGGGCCCGGCTCGGCAAAGTTCTCTTGCTCCCACACCCATGCTCCGCCCGCGACGGCAATCAGAACAATCAGGAATGCAAGAAAGCGGAGCATCGGCCGCGCAGGCTACGGCACAGCTGCAAGGACGAGCGAGGCATTCGTGCCGCCGAAGCCAAAGGAATTCGATACGGCCACCTTCACATCGCGTTTTTGCGCTTTCAGCGGCACGAGATCGATCTTTGTTTCGACATCGGGATTTTCGAGATTGAGTGTCGGCGGGATTACGCCGTCCCGCATGGCGAGCAAGCAGAAGATCGCCTCCACCGCGCCCGCGGCACCGAGCAAATGCCCAATCGACGATTTGGTCGAGGACATCGCGACCTTGCCCGCTGCGTTGCCGAGCAAACGCTCGACCGCACCCAACTCGATCCCATCGGCCATCGTCGATGTGCCATGCGCGTTCACGTAGTCGATGTCGGATGGCGAGATATTTGCACGTTTCAATGCCATCTTCATCGCGCGCTGTCCGCCATCGCCATCTTCGGAGGGCGCGGTGATGTGGAAAGCGTCGCCGGACAACCCATAACCGACGACTTCACCGTAGATTTTCGCGCCACGCGCCTTGGCGTGTTCGTATTCCTCAAGGATCACCGCGCCCGCGCCCTCGCCCATGACGAAACCGTCGCGATCCTTGTCGTATGGACGCGACGCCTTCTCGGGCGTGTCGTTGAATGCGGTAGACAGCGCGCGGCAAGCATTGAAACCGGCGATGCCAAGCCGCCCGACAGCCGCTTCGGTGCCCCCCGCCAGCATCACATCGGCATCATCGAACGCAATCAGCCGTGCCGCGTCGCCGATGGCGTGCGCGCCGGTGGCGCAAGCTGTCACCACCGCGTGGTTCGGACCCTTGAATCCAAATTTGATCGAGGCGTAGCCCGAAACCAGATTGATCAACCGTCCCGGAATGAAGAACGGCGAGATCTTGCGTGGACCTTTTTCGTGCAACAGCACCGCGGCATCTGCGATGCCGTTCAGTCCGCCGATGCCCGAGCCGATGAGAACGCCCGTGCGGTAGCGATCTTCTTCGTCCGCGGGCATCCAGCCGGAATCGTTGACGGCCTGTTGGGCAGCCGCGAGGCCGATGGTGATGAATTCATCGACGCGACGCTGTTCCTTGAGATCCTGCCACTGATCCGGATTGTAGGTGCCGTTTGTGCCGTCGCCGCGCGGAATGATGCAGGCGATTTTCGTCGCCAGATCATCCGTCGGAAACGACGTGATTTTTCGCGCGCCCGACTCGCCCGCGATCAAACGGGACCAA
>DASZML010000199.1:0-5165 GCA_035551875.1 Rhizomicrobium sp. | reverse complement strand
CCGCTACGACAGCACCAAGATTTTTATCGACGGATACACCGACACCACCGGGTCAGCGGATGAAAACCTCGCCAACTCCCGCAAGCGTGCCTACGCGGTCGGCGGCGTGCTTGTGAAAGATGGCGTTCCGCTCTCGCGGCTACAGGCCACTGGCTATGGCGAGCAGAATCTCAAGATTCAAACCGGCGATCACAAAAACGAACCGCGCAACCGGCGCATCGAAATCCGCATCAGCGCTCGGGCGAGCGGTTGATCACTTTTTCAGCGCGGCGTCGATCTCGGCGTTCATAGCGGCATCGTTCGGTTCGGTGCTGGAGCCAAACGTGCCGGCGATGGTACCGTCCTTGTTGAACAGGTATTTGTGAAAATTCCACTTCGGCGCGGCGCCTTCGCCCAGTTCGCTGGCGACCCACTTATAAAGCGGATGTGCTTCCGCACCGATGACATGTTCTTTCGTTGTCATCGGAAAATCCACATTGAACCGTGTTTCGCAGAAGGTTTTGATCTCGTCCTCCGTGCCCGGTTCTTGCGCACCAAAATCGTTGGCGGGAACGCCGAGAACGACAAGGCCACTGTCGCTCTTCGCGTTCCACAAGGCCTCCAATCCAGAATATTGCGGCGTCAGACCGCATTGGCTGGCGACGTTCACCACCAGAAGCGCTTTGCCTTTGAATTCGGAAAGTGGCAGCGGCCGGCCATCGATGGACTTGAAAGAAAAATCATGCGCGGTTTTGGTCATTTCATTCCCTACTTCGAATAGCGGCCAAACAATTCGACCAGTTCGTCGAACTTCTTTTTCTGATCCTCAGTGTCGCCGCTCTTGATAGCGTGCGCAACGCAATGCGCGGAATGGCTCTTGAGGATTTCCTCTTCGACCTTTTTCAGCGCTGCCTTGATCGCCTGAATTTGATCGAGCACGTCGATGCAATAGCGCTCTTCGTCGATCATGCGCGATACGCCGCGCACCTGTCCCTCGATGCGGGACAGGCGGGAAAGGAGCTTGGGATCGCGGTGCGTCATCGCGCTACACCCTAGCAGAGTATGGACCCGGTCCATATTGCGGGCCCAACCGTTAGATGGTCTTCATGTTGCGGCCTAAAAGCGCTGTTTTGGCGTCAACAATACTGTGCGGTTTTGTGTGGGCTGGCGCCGCGCCCCCGGCGCTCGCCTGCGCGTGCGGCTGCGCGGTGTTTGATGTGGGAACTTCTTCGCTGTTGCCGGAAGGACCGGGTGGCACGCTGTTCCTTGAGTACGATCTTCTCGACCAGACGAAGAACTGGAGCGGATCGTCAAGTGCGCCCAAAGCGAACAACGACGACAAGCGCATCCGCTCTAATTTCTACGTCGCCGGCGCCCAATATATGTTCAACGAGAGCTGGGGCGCGATGGCGGAAATTCCGGTTACCGAACGCTTCCAGGCTTCGACCGACGAGGGACAGCTCGAAACATCGAGCCATACGTCGGTCGGCGATGTTCGTTTGATGGGCGTCTATTCCGGATTCTCGCCGGATATGTCGAGCGGCATCGTGTTCGGTGTGAAACTGCCGACGGGCGATCACTCCTTCAAAGGTTTTGATACGGATGTGGAGATCGGTTCGGGTAGCACCGATGTGATGCTGGGCTTCTATCATTCCGGCCAATTCAGTCCAACGAGCGGTTTCGTCTGGTATGCGCAAGCGCTGTGGCAGCATCACATCACGACGCGGGACGATTATGTGCCGGGGCCGGAGCTGAACGGATCGCTCGGTGTCTCATACAATGACTGGACGATCGGCAGCGTCGGCATCGCGCCGGTGGCGCAATTGATTCTCTCAGATCGCGGCCGCGATGGCGGAGCGCAAGGCGATCCGGATAACACCGGTTACACACGCGCGCTGGCCAGCGCCGGTGTGGCGGTCGCGATGCAGGCCTGGAAAGTCTATGGCGATGTGGAAGTGCCGGTCTGGCAGCACGTCAACGGCGACCAGCTCATTGCGCCGGTGGCGTTTAAATTCATTCTTAGCCACGCATTCTGAGACGCTTTCGCCCTTTCAAGGTTAACGAATTGGAAACGGGCGGGACGGCATCATCAGCCAGAATCCGGCCGGACGCCATTCCATGACCAATGCGCTGATCGTCTTCACGTACGCGATGATCGCTGCCATCACCGCCATGCTGCTCGCGATTGCCAATGTCGCCGGTCTTCCGGTGTGCATCGCAATCGGATGCGGCCTGCTCCTGGTATTCGCACAAATCCACACGGCGATCCTGCGCCGCCGCGAGCGCAAGACCGCGAAAACAGAAGTCGCGCGTCTCAAGCAAACTGCGAAGGAATTCCGTCTCGCGCTCGAAGACACCAACCTCAAGATCGACGAAGTGAAATCCGCGATCGAGGCGAAGGCCAGCGCGCAGAGCAAGAAGATCATTCACGAGCTGCAAATGCTCGAAGGCTTGATGCGCGAATTCGCAGGCCGCGTGGCGACGAGTGCGCGTGCAGCGTCGGCCGACATCGAAGCGCCAAGATCTGTTGCGCCGAAAGCGAAGAATTATCTGGAAACGCTAGGTGAGCCGGAATTGCTCGAAACCATTCGCGCAGCGCTAGAAGAAAATCGCGTCGATCTTTACCTGCAGCCCATCGTCAGCCTGCCGCAGCGCAAGTTGCGCTACTACGAGGCTCTCTCACGCCTCCGCGCGGAAGACGGCGCCGTGATTATGCCGGCGCAATATATGAAAGTCGCTGCGCCAGCGGGGTTGATGAGCGTGGTCGACAATCTACTGCTCTTCCGCTGCGTGCAGATCGTTCGCCGCCTGACGGCCAAGCACAAAGAGATCGGCGTGTTCTGCAACATCTCTGGTGACACGCTCGCCGACACCGAGTTCTTTCCGCAGTTCCTGGAATACATGCACCACAACCGCGATCTCGCGCCGCATATCGTGTTCGAGTTCTCGCAGAGTGCGGTGATGAAGGCGGGGAGCCAAGGCGATTCGAATCTGATGTACCTTTCCAATCTCGGCTTCGCGCTGTCGATGGATCATGTCGAAACGCTGGCGCTGGACTTCGCGAAGCTGAAAGGCCTTGGTTTCCGTCACATCAAAGTGCGCGCCGAAACGCTGACGGGCGGTATGGTCGGCGCGAACGCTCAAGTCGCCGCGGAAGATTTCAAGAAGCTGCTCGCGCGTCACGGCTTGAACCTCATCGCCGAACATGTCGAAGATGAAAAGACCGTCGTGCAATTGCTCGACTACAGCGTAGACTTCGCGCAGGGCTATCTCTTCGGCGAACCGCGCGCGGTGCGCGAGGATCAGGTCAAGGTGCCGGAGTTCGCCGCGGCGCCCACGCCGATCATTCCGTTCAAGCGCAGCGCCTAATCCAACCCTCCCCTTGATGGAGGGTCGGAGAGCGAAGCGATCCGGGGAGGGTCTGTACTCTATGCCCGACCCCTCCCCGAAAAATTCTTCGCTTCGCTTGAATTTTGTCGGCCCTGCCTCAAGGGGAGGGCGGTATATAGCGCGGCATGAATCACTCACCTCAAATCATCCACGGCTTGCGTGAAATCGCGCCGCACTATGACGCGCTTATTTGCGACGTGTGGGGCGTGCTGCATGACGGCACGACCGCGCACCGCGATGCTTGTGCGGCACTGAGGACCTTTCGCGATACGTGTGGGCCAGTGGTGCTGCTGACCAATGCGCCACGGCCGGTCAGCGATGTCGAGGAATTGTTCGTCAAGAAATATGATGTGCCGCTCGATTGCTACGACGCCATCGTCACATCTGGCGTCGCGACGCGCGAAGACTTGGAAGCGCGCACGAAATCGGCGCGGTTGAAGATGCTGCATCTGGGGCCGGAGCGCGATCGCGGGATTTTCGAAGGGCTCGACATCCAAACAACCGACGTCGAACATTCCGACATCGTGCTGTGCAGCGGTCTTTATGATGACGACACGGAATCACCTGCTGACTATGTCGATCTGCTCGACCGCATGAAGGCGCGGGCGCTGACGATGATCTGCGCCAATCCCGACCGGGTGGTGCAGCGCGACGGTAGGCTCATCTATTGCGCGGGCGCGCTGGCCAGCGAATATGAGAAGATCGGCGGCGACGTGATCTATTATGGAAAGCCCCGCACCGCGATCTACAACAATGTCCGCGCAGCGCTGAAGGGTGCAAAGAACCCGCTCGCGATCGGCGACGGCATGTATACCGACATTAAGGGCGCGAACGCGGCGGGGATCGATGCATTGTTCATCGCCGACGGTATTCACGGCGAGGACGTTGCGGAAATGACGCCGCAGCATCTGGGCAAGTTGTTCGCCGACGCGGGTGTGCACGCGCGGGCTGCGATGCGAGCGCTTGTCTGGTAGGACGGGCGCCGATAAAAGCGCATTCACCGTCCGAGGAACGCCATGACTTATTATATCGACCAGCTGAAGCCCGGTATGAGCGAAAGCTACACGCGCACGGTTTCGGAATCCGACATCCAGAAATTCGGCGAAGTCTCCGGCGATATGAACCCGGCGCATTTCGACGAAGCCTATGCCGCGACGACGCCATTCAAGACGCGCATCGCGCATGGCGTGTTGTCCGCGAGCTATATCTCGACGGTGCTGGGCATGAAGATGCCAGGACCGGGAACGATCTTCATGCAGCTACTCACGCGTTTCAAAGCGCCGGTGAAGATCGGCGAAACTGTCGTGACGACGTGCACTGTGCGCGAGATGGTGCCGGAAAAGCGCCGCGTGACGTTCGATTGCGTATGCAAAGTCGGCGACACCGTCGTGGTCGAAGGCGAGGCGCTGGTCATGGCGCCCGCGCGTCCGAAAGCCTGAACAGCACGCGATGCGGATTTTCCGCCATCATGATGACGTGCCGGACAGCGCGAAAGGCGCTGTCGTCGCGATTGGCAATTTCGACGGCGTGCATCGCGGTCATCAGGCGTTGATCGCGCAGGCGAAAGCGATGGCGAACGAAGATGGCGCGGCGCTGGGCGTGCTCGCATTCGAGCCGCATCCGCAGGAATTCTTCCGTCCTACGAAAGACAGTTTTCGCCTCACGCCGTTTCGCGCCAAAGCGCGGCTGCTGATGGCGAACGGTGTCGATGTGATGTTCGCATTACCGTTCGATGCCCAGATGGCGGCGCGTTCGGCGGATCAATTTATCGCCGAAGTTCTGGTTCGCGGATTGGG
>DASZML010000198.1:0-5556 GCA_035551875.1 Rhizomicrobium sp. | reverse complement strand
GTCCTCTCGGTCGCGATCTATTTGTTTGCGATGGATCTCGGCGAGTACCTCTTCCACCGCGCGCAACATGCATTCCCCTTCATGTGGGCGATGCACTCGCTGCATCACAGCGATCCGAGCTTCGGCACCAGCACGACGATCCGCCACTTCTGGCTGGAGTCGTGGATCAAGTCCGTGACGATCTGGCTGGCCGTCGGCGTTCTATTCAAAGCACCGCCGCTTGTGCTGGCGATCTACAGCATCCTCAGTTTCTACAACTTCCTGACGCACGCGAATCTGCGGATGAATTTCGGGCCGCTGTCGTGGCTTCTGAACTCGTCGGCCTATCACCGTCTGCACCATTCCGCGCAGGTCGAGCATTTCGACAAGAATTTCGCTGCATTGCTGCCCGTCTTCGATCTGCTATCGGGCGTTTATGTTCGTCCGCGCAAAGGCGAATGGCCGGAGACCGGTCTCAACACGGGCGCGAAACCGGATACGGTATGGGATGCTATCCTGTGGCCGTTACGTAGCCGTGCCGTTCAATCGGCCGGTCAGTAGAGCCAGGGAATGAGGCGCGCGGTATGCTCCGCGTAATTTTTATATTCGGGGAATGTGTCGGCGAGGATCTCTTCTTCGTAGATCATGCGATAGAGTTGACAGCCGAACTGCAACGTCAGGATCGCCAGCACCCAGACCGAACGGCACTGTAGCGCGATGCCGACAACTGCCAGCTGCTCGCCGACATACAGCGGATGGCGCACGAGCGAATAAGGTCCACCGGTCACCAGCTTGCGGCTTTCCGGCATGATGCTGATCGAGCGGCCGAGATAAAACAGCGAGAACGCCGCGAAACCCATGCCGAAGATCACGAGAAATCCCGACAGCACGGCAAGGCTCGGTGTACTTGGCTGGGTGGGCAGCACTTGCGCGCCGATGCCGACATAGCAGCCGAAGAAAGCGATCGCGCGTTTCGCAAAGCCTTGATGCTTCTTGATCGGCGTGCGTCTGATGATCATCAGCATCGTAAGCATCGCAGCGAAGCCAAAGCGGGCGATGAGCGAAGCGACCGACAAGGCCGCCAGCCAGTTAACATGCGTCAGGCTGAGCTGCATTGCATTGCGGGCGAGCAACGGCAATTGCCACACAAGACAGAACACATACCACACCACCAACGGCGAAGCGGCGAGGAGATCGCGAAACTTTGGCTCGCGTCCAAGAATCTGAATCGATTGGAAGAACGTCGGCGGACGGCTCGTTTGTTCGGCGGTGCTCATTGCTTCAAAGTACGCATGAGCCGTTAAAACTCCGGTAAGACATTTGCGAATGCGGTTTCGCGAACTCAGGCATGTGCGACACCGAACGGGCGTGGGCTGGATATCGGAGACTTCGCGAAGCGCATCGTCAGACGAGCGATCAGGCCGGCAGCGGCCCAGAAGACGACGGCGAGCAGGATGCCGGCGATGCTGTCCACGGCGTAGTGCCATCCCAGATGGATGGAGCCGATGAAGATTATCGCGGTGAAGATCGCGAATGCCCAGCCTAGCCGCTTGTCCACGCGAGCGGCCCACAGCGCCATCGTCATTGTCGATATCAGGTGCATGCTCGGCATCGCGGAGATGCCGCCGAGATGTCCGTCACCGCGCACATAGGATTTCCAAAGAAGGTCTTGCACGCCCACAGACCAGACCGGCCAGTGCTGATTGGCTGCATGGAGATATGCCATCTGCGCCGCATACGGATTGGCGCCGGGGATATGCAGCATGCCGTAGAAGCACGGGCCGGCCGACGAAAACATCGCGGCGAGAAGATTGCCGCCGATGAACCAGCCGAACGAAAACGCCAACAGAAATTGCAGCCGCAGCTCATCGCGCCTGGCGGAAAAGGCTTGCCACAGCAGCACGGTGAACATCACCAAAAACCAGGCGTCATAGACGAAATTGATCGCGGCGGTTACGAGTGGAAACCCAAAGTAAGGCTGCAGGAGTGCCCACGGCTGATGACCGAACCCGATCGCGCGATCCCATGCGCTGAATGTCGTGTCCCATGAGAACGGATGAAGCTGCGGGATTTGATCCTTCATCGCGGTAAAGGAAATCATCAGCGGAACGAATGCGACGACGAAATGAAACATGTTGCCGGCGCGATCGCCTTCGCCGATGCGCGTGGCGAGACGCTTTGCGATAAAGACTGTTGGGCTTCCCTTTTCGCCGCGCCGGATCAGCGCGATGAATTCGATCAATGCGAACACAGCCACTGCGAGCGCGGTGAATTCACTGACGATTTTGAGGAAGAAGAAACCCGAACTTGCTTCGAGCTTGATGTGGTAAGCCGTGGTCACCGCGACGGTCGTTGCGCAAAACAAAAACGCGCAGACATAGACGGGAATGTGCTCCGGCAACGTGCGCGCGATGCTGTGGAACGCGTCGCGCCAGGACGAGCGCTGCGGTGATGTTTCCGTCGCGATCATGAAACGCCCTGCGGTTCAGGCTTGATTTTACTGACTGGCGACGGCAGCGGCCTTCTGGCCGTCATCCGAATGCTTGGTCGCTGCGTCTTCGGTGTTGTTCACAAAGGCCTGCGGGTCGCCCGGGCGCGGGCCCGTTTCGCAATGCGCCGGCGTGCAGGTGTAGTTGTATGTTTCCGCACCGCGATTGAGCGTTACGGCGCCGAGCATGCGATTGGTGACGTTCAGTTGGGCGTTGACGACCGTTGCGTGCTGCTCGTTCAGCCCGATGATATTCGTGGCGCCAAATGTTTTTCCCAGCACGTACGCGTGGCGCGAGTCGATGATCGTGACATCTGCTATCATTGGATTGCCGATGAACAGTGTCGCCACCGGTTGATGAAACGTAACAACGCGCGCTTCATCCATCGGCACTGTGATTCCTGCATCGCCATGCACGACGTGGCGCACGACATGTTTCGCCATGCGCTTCTGCGCTTTCTTCGGCGCATGTGCTGCCGAAACGCCATGCGGTGCTGGCGAAATCGCAGCGAAAGTCGGAGCCGCTATCAATGCAGCAACGGCGATAAGCGCAACGCGAGAAACACGCATGGGTTATTCCTTCCGGTGATCCGAATGGAAGGCTAGGCCTGCGGTGTAAAAGAAGATTTAAGTTCTTGCGCGCATCAAGGACGGCGAGGAATCCTGCGTGATTAGCAAAAGCGAACGCGCGTCGCCGTCCAATCGAAGGCCTTCCTGGATTTCATGTGGTGATCTTGAGGCACAGTAAACAAAGCCTTTCAAATCAGCCCCTGGAAGGCCCCAAAACACCCATTTCGTTTCGGTGCGGCACAACTCGATAAACTTGTGGGATGTTGGCTTTTACAACCCATTAAGCCAACGCGCCGTAGTCTCATCGCGTCCAAGCAAAGAGCCGTCGGGAAAGTCGGTCTTGGCTGGAAAATTAGGGTGTCAACAACGGAGGCTTCCAATGAACCTTATTGCTCGCTTTGTGCGTGACGAATCCGGCGCGACCGCCATTGAATACGGTCTGATCGCTGCTGGTATTGCTGTTGCGATCATCACGGTCGTGTCCACCTTGGGTACCAACCTGAAGGGCACGTTCTCGAAAGTCGCGACGGCTGTCAGCTCGTCGTAATCGTCCGTTCCGGACGTCGCTCTGTTACCGCCCCCCTTTGGGGCGTGCGACGGGGGAAAGCGGAACAGAAGCGGCGGCCGCCTTTCGGGCGGCCGTTTGCTTTTCAGCAACAATATTTATCGCACACTTGCGCACATGATCTCCGTCGCTCTCATCATGTTCGTTATGCCGGCAATTCTCATTGCCGCGGCGGGCTGGGATATCGCCAGCTTCACGATCCCGAATTTTATTCAGGGCGCTTTGCTCGGCGCGTTTGCGGTTTTCATTTTGACAAGCGGTATGACCCCGCATCAGGCCGGATTGCATATTGCGGCTGGTGTCGCGGGGCTTGGCGTCGGATTCGCGTTATTTTCCGCAGGCTATGTCGGTGGTGGCGATGCGAAGCTCTTTGCTTGCGTTTCGCTGTGGTTCGGATTGCACGACATTCTTGGATATGCGCTCGTCGCATCGCTGTTTGGCGGCGCTTTGACACTCGGCTTGATCGGCATGCGCAAGCTTCCAATGCCGGAATTTCTGACGTCGCAAGGCTGGCTCATGCGCCTGCATGACGATCATGAAGGAATCCCTTACGGCGTAGCACTTGCTGCCGGCGCATTTTTTCTTTTGCCGCAGTCCGAAATTTTTCGCATTGCGCTCGGTGGCTAGCATCCGGGTTTCAACAACTCTTGTGAATCCGTAAATCGGCAAGACACTAGCAAACTATTAAACACGCATATCGATGGTTTTCGCTGTTTGCTTGCTGCGCGATATCTGCGCGAGCGCGAAATTCAAAATCGGTCGCTATAGCAATTGCGCAGGGTCTTATTAATCAATTTCTAAAGGGTTTCGTGGTCGGATTGGCACAAAGGAGCCGATCTCCATGAACAGGTCGCGTATCATCATCATGGCGTTAGCCGCGTGTGCCGCCATCGTTGTGGCATTCGTCGTGCGCGGATTTTTGGGCGGCGGAACGCAGCCCGTAAGAGCCGCTGTCGCGCCACCGCCGGTCATGACGCAAAACGTGCTCGTTGCGTCGAACAGCATTCAGCCTGGCACGGCGTTGACGCCAGAGCTCGTGCGTTGGCAAGCGTGGCCGAAGAACCTCGTCGATTCTTCTTTCATCACCGCGGACAGTGGATCGAACATCGCCGATGTCACGAAAGGCGTCGTTGCGCGCGTTCCTCTTGTCGAAGGCCAACCGCTCAGCACGACGATGGTTGTTCACGGCGATGCATCCGGCATGATGGCGGCGTTGCTCGAACCGGGCACGCGCGCCGTATCGTTTGCGATTTCCACCGATACGGGCGCCGGCGGATTCATTCTTCCGAACGATCGCGTCGACGTAATTCTCACGCAGCAGATTTCCGATAGTCCACGCCGTTTCGGTTCGCGCGCCATCCTCAAAAACATTCGCGTTCTCGCGCTGGATCAAACTTCCGTTCAGGACAAAGAGCAGAAAACGGTTCTTGCGAAAACAGCGACGCTCGAACTCTCGCCACATCAAGCCGATCTTATATCGCGCTCCGCCGCGCAGGGCACGATATCCCTCGCGCTGCGCGCGTTGGGGGACAACAGCAATTCCGATCCTAAGGTCGCGGCGAAGCTCGACCATAACAACGACAACGATTCCGACGGTCAGGTCACGATCGTGCGATATGGCATCGCGCGCGGCGGCCTGGACAAAGGGGAGTAACGGCATGCGCCGCATATTTATCGCGATCTGTGCCGGAACGATTGCTCTTGCGACGTCGCCGGCCTTCGCCTCGCCGCAACCATCTGCCACGCGCGTCATCAATGTGTCGACGCATGGCAGCGGTCCTAGAACAGAACATATCACGCTTGCGATGGACAAGGCCGCGCTCGTGCAGCTCGATACCGATGCGCGCGATGTCCTCGTCTCCAATCCTGCAGTGGTCGACGCCGTCGTACGCACGCCGCGCCGCATCTTCTTGCTTGCGCAGAAAACCGGCCAGACGAATGCATTTTTCTTCGA
>DASZML010000197.1:0-2622 GCA_035551875.1 Rhizomicrobium sp. | reverse complement strand
CCGATACGGTCGATCTCAACCCTGACGCGGTCGCCAACTTTGAGAAAATTTGGTGGCTTGGCGGCCATGCCGACACCGCCGGGCGTTCCGGTGAAGATGATGTCGCCGGGCATCAACGTCATCGCTTCGCTAATCAGCGCGATCTGCTCGAAGACGTTGAACACCAGATTGCACGTATTCGAGTCCTGCCGCTTCTCACCGTTGACGAAACAGCGGATGCCGAGCGAGTGCGGATCGCCGACCTCTTCCGGCGTGACGATCGACGGTCCGAACGGCGCATGTGTGTCGAAGGATTTTCCCAAAATCCATTGCGGCGTGCGCATCTGCCAATCGCGTACGCTGACATCGTTCCCGGCGCAGTAGCCGAAGACCACGCTTGCTGCATCGTCCTTCTTCACATGACGGCAACGCTTGCCGATGACGACGACAAACTCCGCTTCGTAATCGATAGCCGAGGAAGCTTTGGGAATCTGAATCGGATCGAACGGCCCATTCACTGCGTTCGGCAATTTCGAGAACCAGATTTGCTGCTTCGGCATCTCGCCGCCGGTTTCGCGGACGTGATCGGCGTAGTTGAGGCCGATGGCCAGGATTTTCTGCGGCCGCGGTACCGGCGCCAGAACATGCACGTCTTTCATCGCGACATTCGGCGTGGAATCGGATTCGATCTTGCGAAGCTTGTCCACAAGCCCCGGCCATTCCCCCATGAGACCGATCATATCGCGCGGTAGCGATGCATCCGCGGCAGCGAGATCAATGATCCCGTCGCCTTTTGCAATGCCGATATGCTCGGCGCTATCGCGCTCGAAAGTGAGAAGTCTCATCGCGGTATCCGTTTGCGCTGCGATAGTTGTAACGCGGCGCATGACGGAAGCGAAACACGCAGCCTATCGCCGCACTGGCCCTGCGCCCACCAGCGGCTATAGTCCGGCCCCATGAGACGCGACCAATCCGCCCCGCGCGGCACCATTCACCGCAAAATCATCGACAGCAAAGTGCTCGCCGGCAATGTGCTCGGCGATCCGACCGAGCGCGCCATCGACATCTATATCCCACATGGCCATGACGGGGGCGGGCTTCCGCTGCTGGTCGATCTTGTCGGCTTCACAGCTGGCGGACCGGTCCACACCAACTGGAAAAACTTCGGCGAGAACTTGCCCGAACGTCTGGACCGCCTGATCGCAAGCGGTGCGATGGCACCCGTCGCGGTCGCATTTCCCGATTGCTTCACGCGCCTTGGCGGAAATCAATATGTGAACAGTGCGGGCACCGGCCGCTGGGACGATTTTCTTTTGCAGGAGGCGATCCCGTTCGTCGAAGGTGAATTTGGTTGCGGCGGTCAAGGCAAGCGCGGCGTGTTTGGCAAAAGCTCCGGCGGATACGGCGCTGCGGTGCATGGCATACTGCATGCGGATTTCTGGAGCGCGTTCGCGAGCCATTCGGGCGATATGGGCTTTGATCTCATGTATCGCCACGAAATGCCGGCGGTGTTGCGCGCGCTCGTGCCTTTCAATGGCGACATCAAAGCATGGTTGGCGAAGTTCGATGCGGCGCTGAAGACGAAAGACTCCGATGTCCACATCATCATGATGCTGTGTCAGGCGGCGAGCTTCGATCCCGATCCTGCGAACCCGGAAAACATTCGCTTGCCGGTGGACATGCACACCTGCGAATTCATCGCGGATCGCTGGCAGAATTGGCTGGACTGGGATCCCCTGACGCTCGCGGAAAAGCATCTCGCCAACCTCAAGAAGCTGAAAACGATCTACATCGATTGCGGTGACATCGATCAGTACAATCTCGTCTATGGCGCGCGACGCATGCATGCGTTTCTGGACAAGCACGGCGTCGCGCACACTTATGAAGAATTCCCCGACAACCATTCCTCGGTCGATTATCGCATGGACAGCAGCCTGCCGCTGCTCGCAAAGGCGCTTACGCAATGATGGACACGAACAAGCTCAAAGCATTCTGCGAAACGCAGTGGGATGAATCGGTCATCCCCTCGATCACCGATTACATCCGCATTCCGAACAAGTCGCCCGCCTTCGATCCGAAATGGGCTGAGCATGGCTTCATGGAAAAGGCCGTGACGCTCATGGAGAATTGGGCACGCGAGAAGATCAAAGGGCTGAAAGGCGCGACGCTGGAAGTCATTCGACTCGATGGCCGCACGCCGCTCATCTTCATCGACCTGCCCGGCAACAAGAACGACGATTGCGTTCTGCTCTACGGCCACCTCGACAAGCAGCCGGAAATGAAAGGCTGGTTCGAAGGTTTCGGTCCGTGGGAACCGCGGCGCGATGGTGACAGGCTTTATGGCCGCGGTTCGGCGGATGATGGATACGCGATCTATGCCGCAATAACGGCTTTGCTTGCGCTAGCGGACCAGAATGTTCCGCGCGCGCGTTGCGTGATCGTGATTGAAGCTTGCGAGGAATCCGGCAGCTTCGATCTGCCATTCTATATCGACCATTTGTCGTCGCGCCTTGGGCAACCGACGCTCGTCGTCTGCCTCGATTCCGGTTGCGGCAATTACGATCAGCTTTGGCTGACGACGAGCCTGCGCGGCATTGCGATGGGCGTGTTGAACGTGCGCGTGCTGACGGAAGGCGTCCATTC
>DASZML010000196.1:0-5482 GCA_035551875.1 Rhizomicrobium sp. | reverse complement strand
ACGATCCAATGCCACCAACCGGATGGGTTTGCATCTTCGTCGAAGATCGTCACGGCGAGCGTTTTGGTGTTCGCGGGAATGCCGCTCCAAGCCAATGCGGGCGAAATGTTGCCACCGTTGCATTGCTTATAAAGCTGATCGATCCGGAATGGGCCACCATCCGCAATGTCGCTGCTCTTCAAATCCGTTGCCGCGACGGGTGCAGTCAGGAATAGGATGCAAAAAAAAGCGGTGGCAAGTCGGTTCATGGCTTCTCCATTTCCCCCGCATCGCATCTGCGATTGCGCATCTTGCGCTTGCCAAGCCTAATTCGTAAGCCTCCCTCCAGACAAGCAAGGCAAGCGCGATATGTCGAAAGTTTATGAAACTGCGGCGGATGCACTGAAAGGCATCCCGTTCGACGGCATGACGGTAATGTCGGGCGGCTTTGGCCTCTGCGGTATTCCCGAGAATCTGATCGCAGCATTGCGCGACAGCGGCGTGAAGAGCATCACGGCTATTTCCAACAACGCAGGCGTGGATGATTTCGGATTGGGTCTTCTGCTACAGACGCGTCAGATAAAGAAGATGATCTCATCTTATGTCGGCGAGAACGCGACATTTGAGAAGCAATTTCTCGCTGGCGAGTTGGAGCTGGAATTCAATCCGCAAGGCACGTTGGCCGAGCGCATCCGCGCCGGTGGTGCGGGAATTCCAGGTTTCTATACGAAAACCGGCGTCGGCACCGTCATCGCGGATGGCAAAGAGCTGAAGGAATTCGACGGCGGAACCTATGTGCTTGAGCGCGGACTTGTTGCCGATCTCTCTATCGTTAAAGCATGGAAAGGCGATCACGAGGGCAATCTGATCTATCGAGAGACGGCACGGAATTTCAATCCGATGATGGCGACCGCGGGCAAAATCACGGTTGCTGAGGTCGAAGAGCTTGTGCCGACGGGCAAACTCAATCCCGATCACATTCACACGCCGGGGATTTTTGTGCAGCGCATTTTCGAGGGAAAGAATTACGAGAAGCGCATCGAAAAACGCACAATTCGCGAAGTCGGGCGGGAGAGCTGATATGCCCTGGACACGCGACGACATGGCCAAACGGGCCGCACAGGAATTGCACGACGGCTTTTATGTGAACCTCGGCATCGGAATCCCGACGCTGGTTTCGAATTACATCCCGGACGGAATGGATGTAACGCTGCAAAGCGAGAACGGCATGCTTGGCATGGGACCGTTTCCATTCGACAGCGAAGTCGATGCCGATCTCATCAATGCTGGCAAGCAGACGGTGACGGCGTTGCCGCGCACGTCCTATTTCTCGTCATCTGACAGCTTCGGGATGATCCGCGGTGGACACATCAATCTCGCCATTTTGGGCGCGATGGAAGTGAGCGAAGACGGCGATCTCGCGAACTGGATGGTGCCGGGCAAGCTCGTGAAGGGCATGGGTGGCGCGATGGATCTGGTGGCGGGCGTCAAACGTGTCGTCGTCATCATGGATCACACCGACAAAGCGGGAAATTCGAAGCTGTTAAAGGCGTGCACCTTGCCGCTCACCGGCAAGAAATGCGTGCATCGCATCATCACCAATCTTGGCGTGTTCGATGTCGTGCCCGGCGGGTTGAAGCTTATCGAAACAGCGCCTAGCGTCACGGCAGACGAGATCAAAGCGAAGACGCAAGCCAAGCTCGTCGCATAAGCGGGGAAAGCATGGCGGTTACCGACGTGTTCAAAGGCTGGACGAGTGCGCAGAAGCATGTCGTCGCCGCGAGCTACCTTGGCTGGACTCTCGATGCGTTCGATTTTTTCCTGATGGTGTTCGTCATCAAAGATGTGGCGAAGAGCTTTGGCGCCGGAAAAGAAGACATCGCCTGGGCATTGACCTTGACGCTGGCGCTACGCCCTGTGGGCGCCTTCATATTCGGCCGGCTCGCCGATCGCTTCGGACGCCGTCCAATCTTGATGGCGGATGTGGCGACTTACTCGGTGCTGGCGCTTGCGACGGCGTTCGCACCCAATCTGATCGCGTTTCTCATCATTCGCGCGCTGTTTGGTATTGCGATGGGCGGTGAATGGGGGATCGGCGCGTCGTTGACGATGGAAAGTGTGAAGCCGGAAGCGCGCGGCTTTGTTTCCGGTTTGCTGCAGTCCGGATATCCAACGGGATATCTGCTCGCGTCAATTCTGTATCGCACGACCTATGGACATCTGGCCGATTGGACAGGGTTTACCGCTTGGCGCGTGATGTTCCTGGCTGGCGTTATCCCGTCACTTCTTATTCTCTATATTCGCCGCCACGTTCCGGAATCACCTGGCTGGTCGGTGCGCCATTCGCAGAGCGGCACCGTCATAAATATTCTGCGCAAACATTGGGCGCTTGCGATCTATGCGATTGTGCTGATGACCGCGTTCAATTTCTTTAGCCACGGCACGCAAGATATCTATCCGACATTTCTTCAGGTGCAGCACAAATTCGATGTTCAAACGGCGGGCAATATCGCCATTATCTACAACATCGGCGCAATTCTCGGCGGTTGGACCTTTGGCGTCTGGAGTCAATCGTTCGGGCGCCGGCGTACGATTATCGTCGCGGCACTTCTGTCCATTCCGGTGTCGTATCTGTGGGCGTTCTCACAAACCGCCGCGATGCTGGCGCTGGGCGCGTTCCTGATGCAGTTCTTCGTGCAGGGTGCCTGGGGTGTGATCCCGGCGCATCTGAACGAGCTATCGCCGGCCGATGCGCGCGCCACCTTTCCCGGAACGGTCTATCAGCTAGGCAACTTCATCGCCTCCTACAATGCCGTGCTGCAGACCAAAATCGCAGTAAAGAGCGGCGAGAATTACTCAGTCGCGCTCGCGGCTGTCGCAGTGGCCGCTGCTGTCGTCATTGTGGTTCTAACGGCGCTGGGCCGCGAGGCGCGCGACGCCGATCTCAACGCCGTTTAGCGTTGCAATTATGCGTGAATGAAAATGTCGACGCGGTCAGGCTGGCCATTATCGCTGCCGCCCATGGCGCGCACGTCTATGACGTCGGACGACACGCCATCTTCGATGAGAAGCTGGCGCACCGCGAGCGCGCGCTTCAGCGAAATTCTGCGCGCGTCGGAAGATTTATCATGCGGTGCGCCACCATACGCATCGAGCTGTACACGGGTAGCACCTGCTGAAATCAGCGTGTTCAGATCCGACGCGAGCGCGCGCATCTTGTTTACCGACGTATCGGAAGGATCGACCGCGTCATGTGCGAATAGAATCTCGCCACGCTTGGTGAGATCGGCGGTATCGCTGTTTTTGGAAGACTTCGGCAGAGACGTTGTGGGTGCGATGCTCGCAACTTTTGTGGACTGCGCTGCCATCGCCTGCTTCGGTGGTTTCTTCGCACCGACATTTTGCACAGGCATTGCGACTGTTGGATCGAGCGTCAACGGAATGCCGCCATCGTCATTCGCTGCTGGCGCCGGTGGCGGAGGTGCAGAAGCTTTTGGCTGTTGAACCGGTGCGGACGAAGATTGTGCCGCCTCCAACTCTTGTTTCGATCGCGACTTTGACTTGATCGGTTTCGGCGCACTTACCGTTGGCGTGTCGCTCGGCAACGCCGGGAATATGCTCATCGGTGCGGTTGAGGCTTCTGTCCCATCCGGTGCCGGCTTTGCGCGCGCGATGTGATGATGATGTGTGACAACTGGTGATGACGGCATGTGCAGATGAATTGTGCCGGTGCCGTATGGGCCGACCGGACCTGCGATCACTTCCGCATAACGGCCATCCGGCAAGCGGACAATCGTCGGCCTAATCGCACCCGGGTTCACCGTGATGCCTTGCCCTGGATACATTTGTGCCGATGCTGGTGCTGCAATCAGCAGCGCCAGAGCAAATGCCGGGAAGAGGCTTCGGGTTCGAGTCATCGCCGGGCGAGAATAGTGGGCGCAACTGCCTCTCTCAACCCAATCGCTCATGACCGCCCGGCGTCCTTCAGCATTTTAAGGAGTTGGGGCTGCAAGGCCTCGTTCGAGGCCAGGATGCTGCCCACCTCCAGCATCCGCTGCTGGTTGTTCATGTCGCTGACCACGCCGCCCGCCTCGCGCACTATGAGGATGCCGGCGGCCATGTCCCAGGGGGCAAGCTTGTGCTCCCAGAATCCGTCGAACCGCCCGGCGGCGACCCAGGCCAAATCCAGCGCGGCCGAACCGAAGCGGCGGACACCAGCCGTCGCGTCCATCACGGCAGCGAGCTCAGACGACGCACGCGCGTGGCCGTCGCGGCCGTGTGCAGGCAGACCCGTGCCGATGACGCAGTCCTTGAGGTTCTTGCGCGCGGCGACGCGCAGGCGCGTGTCGTTGAGGTACGCGCCGCTGCCTTTTTCAGCGGTGAACATGTCGTCGCTGATAGGGTTGTAGATCACCGCAGACACAACCTGACCTTCGCGTTCGAGCGCGATGGCGATGGCGAAGTGTGGAATGCCGTGCAGGAAGTTGGTCGTGCCGTCGAGCGGATCGATGATGAAACGGTGCGTCTTGTCCGGACCGTCGATGATGCCGGTTTCCTCGGTGAGGATTGGATAGCCCGCGCGTGCGCGTTGCAGTTCACCGACGAGAATGCTTTCGGTGCGCTGATCGGCGACAGACACGAAATCGCTCGGGCCTTTGATCGAAATTTGCAAATTCTCTACTTCGCCGAAATCGCGAATGAGCCTGCGCCCGGCTTTGCGGGCGGCGGACGTCATGACATTCAGCGCAGGCGACAGATACGGCATGAGCTATTCCGCGCGGCGAAGATAAGAGCCGTCTTCCGTCGCGACGACGATCTTTTCGCCAGCTTCGATGAAGGGCGGCACCTGTATCTTCATACCATTTTCGAGGACAGCGCCTTTGTAGGATGGCGACGCGGTTCCGCCCCTGAGCACCGGATCGGCTTCGCTCACGGCGAGCACAACATTCTGTGGCAGCGCGATGCCGATGGGCTTGCCATCGTAAAGCTGCACGAGCGTCTTCATGCCGTCTTGCAGAAAGCGCGCTTGATCTTCGCCGACGAATTCGATGGCGAGATCGATCTGCTCATATGACTCCATGTCCATGAAAGTGAGCATGTCGCCGCTGGCGTAAAGGAACTGAAAGTCCTTCTTGTCGAGATAGATTTCCTCGACGGTTTCGTCCGAGCGGAAGCGCTGATTGAGCTTGGTGCCCTGCGTAACGTTCTTGAGTTCGACCTGATTGTACGCGCCGCCTTTGCCGGGTTTCACCTTCTGCGTCTTGACCGCCATCCACAGGCCGCCGTCGAATTCGATCAACGTGCCGGGCTTTATTTCATTGCCATTTATTTTGGCCATGGGATTTTTCTCACGCCTGTTTTTGCGCAGGCTGCGGTCCTAAATTGGGTCGGGTTCAAAGAGCGCGCGGGTGATAGCAGGGCGCGCTTTCGCCGTCAAAATAGCGCGTTAAAAGCCTTAACCGCCGCTTCCGGACCACTTTCGTAATTCCAAACGCCCGCCGAC
>DASZML010000195.1:0-4981 GCA_035551875.1 Rhizomicrobium sp. | reverse complement strand
CCGAAGAACAGGTGCGCGCCAGCGGTGTTGCGTATGAATGCGGCATCGCGCGCTTCCGCGAGACATCGCGCGGCCACATCATGGGCGTGAACTCCGGATTTCTGAAGCTGATCTTCGCACTCGATAGCCGCCGCTTGCTCGGCGCGCATATCGTCGGCGAAGGCGCGACGGAGCTGATCCATATCGGTCAGGCGGTCATCAACCTGCACGGCACGGTGGATTTCTTCGTCGAGAACACCTTCAATTATCCGACACTCGCCGAAGGCTACAAAATCGCAGGCCTCGACGCCTGGAACCGCATGGGTCAGGCGTAGTCAAATCACCACGGCAGCGGGCCTTCGTCGCTGGTGTAGCTGGCGGTCGGCGCGGCGTTTTCGGCAAGGGCGAGGCGCACAGGTTCGCGGGCGCCATCTTCCACGGATTTCGTGCCCTGGAAATTGTTGAGCGCCGTCTTGGTGAAGCCGGGGCAGGCGGAGTGCACGGTGATACCTTCCTTCTCGAGATCGAGCGCGAGGCCGACGGTGATGGCGTTCAGCGCGGTCTTCGATGCCGAATACATGCCGAACATCTGGCGCAGATGTTCGCCGCCCGCCCCTAGCGTGCGGGTCAGCGAGCCTACGCCGCTCGACACGTTCATGATGCGCGCCGCTTTCGCCTTGCGCAGCAATGGCAGCATCGCCTGCGTAACCGCGATGACGCCAAAGACGTTGGTATCATAAAGGGTGCGGATGTCGGCCAGGGGCACGACACTGATGCTGCTTTTCTTCACGAACTCTTCGACTGTGCCTGTCAGCTGCCCGACCTTCGAGATGCCGGCGTTGTTCACCAGAATGTCGAGATGGCCGGAATGCTCGCCGATGCGGACGACGGCGGCTTTGATCGATGCCTGATCTGTCACATCGAGCTGGATGGCGTGCGCGTTGCCGCCAATTTCCTTCGCGGCTCTCTCGCCGTTGGCAAAATCGCGCGATCCGAGGAATACGGTGAGTCCTGCGGCCGCGAAATCCTTGGCGATCTGAAAGCCTATGCCCTGATTGGCGCCGGTGATGAGGGCGATGCGTTTGTCGGTCATGATAATGTCCTTTCGCGGACTTGGCGGTCGCCCTATATTCGACTAAGCGGAACCATACTCCGTTTATATGGAACGCTGTTCCGTTTAGCAAGGGCGCTCTGTGAACAACACCCGCAAAAAGTCTGAAAAGCCCGCGGAACCTGCCAAACGCGCCGACGCGCAGCGCAATGTCGAAGCATTGCTGAAGGCGGCCATGGCGGTATTTGCGAAATCCGGCGTGGATGCGCCGATGCGCGACATAGCGGAGAAGGCGGGTGTCGGCGTCGGCACCGTCTATAGGCATTTTCCGCAGCGTTCGGACTTGATCGCCGCCGTCTTCCAACAGGAGGTAGATGCCTGCGCCGATGCCGCGCCGATACTGGCGGCGAAGCATCAGCCGTTCGAGGCGCTGTCGCTGTGGCTGCATCGCTTTCTCGACTTCATCGCCACCAAGCGCGGATTGGCGGCGGCGCTGCATTCCGGCGACCCGGCTTATAATGCTTTGCCCGCTTACTTTGACGAACGGCTGCGGCCCGCGCTGCGCGAATTGTTGGATGCGGCCGTCGCGGCGGGCGTGGTGCGCGCCGATGTGGAGCCGCACGCACTGATCACCGCCATTGCCAGTCTCGGCTCTCCCGGCCCGCATGGCGATCAGACAAGTCCGCGCCGTATGGTGGCGCTCTTGATAGACGGTTTGCGCCATGGCGCGAGGCGATGAACGAGCCAGACCGCTTCGACGATCTGTTTGCCGAATTCGGCCCCATTCGCCTCGGCCGCTTTTTCGGCGGCGAGGGGATCTGGGCCGGCGATGTGATGATCGGCATGATCTTCGCCGACGTGATCTATCTCAAAACCGACGAACAGACGCGCGCCGGTTTCGTCGCGGAGAAGTGCAAGCCGTTCAGCTTCGTGAAGCATAAGTCTGGCGAGACCGTCATCACCACATGGTTCGCGCTGCCCGACCGGCTTTACGACGATCCGGACGAGTTGGCGCAATGGGCGCGGGCAGCGCTCGACGTCGCGCGTAAGACGCCGGCGGAGAAGAAGCGCAATACCGCAGCGATGCGAAAGAATAAATGACGTCAGGGGAGGCGAGAGGCGATGCACCAAGCGCGATTGACTTACGCATAACCCGTGAGTTATACGACTATCCATAACCACGAGGTTATGGATTATGCCCCAAACACATGACGCTCTTTTCCGGTCGCTTGCCGATCCGACGCGCCGCGCCATCTTCGAGAGGCTTTGCCGCAAGGGCGAGCAGACGGTCGGCGCGCTGACCGGTCACGCCGGCGTCTCGCAGCCCGCCGTCTCCAAGCATCTGGCGCAACTGAAGCAGGCGGGCCTCGTCCGCGATCGCCCAGAAGGCCGGCAGACTCATTACAGCGCGCAGATCAACGCGCTCGCGCCACTGATCGACTGGACGAGCCAGATGACCGGCTTCTGGGAAAGCAAGTTCGATGTGCTGGAAAATCTGCTGAAGAGGATGGATCAATGACTGTCGCCGAAACGCGCTCGATCGTCGTTGAGCGCGAGATGCCGCATGCGCCGGAGAAAATCTGGCGTGCGCTCACGCAATCGCATCTCATCGAAGAATGGTTGATGAAGAACGATTTTCAGCCGGTCGTCGGCCATACATTCAATTTTCGCGCGCAGCCGGTTATGGGCTGGAACGGCGTCACCGATTGCAAGATTCTCGAAGTCACGCCGCCGTCACGGCTTGTCTATAGCTGGAACGCCTCGGGCGAGCAGGCGAAGGACGGATTGAAAACCATCGTCACCTGGACGCTTACGCCGCGCGGTGACGGTACGCATGTCCGCATGGAACAAGCAGGCTTCCGCCCGCAAGACGAAGGCGGTTATCGCGGCATGGGCAGCGGTTGGCCGGGCATCTTGGGACGCCTGGAAACCGTCGCCGAAAAATCTTGATCAGGGGCGCGTCATGAATACCGAAACCAAAACCGTCGTCGTCGAGCGTGATTTCGCGCACGCACCGCAGAAACTGTGGCGGGCGCTCACGCAGCCGCATCTGATCGAAGAGTGGCTGATGAAAAACGATTTCGTGCCGCAGATCGATCATCGCTTTCAGCTGCGCGGCGATTGGGGACATGCCGATTGCAAGGTTCTGCAGATCGAGCCAGATCGGCTGTTGTCCTACACATGGGACGCGATGGGCCTGGAAAGCGTGGTGACGTTCACGTTGACCCCGAAGGATGGTGGCACGCATTTGCGCGTGGAGCAGGCGGGCTTTCCGAAGACTGCGGCGCAAGCCTTCGCCGGCGCGACCTATGGCTGGAACAACTTCCTTGGCAAGCTGGAAACGATGTTGGCGAAGTCATGAGCAGATTTATCCGCCAGTTCCACCGCTGGATCTCGATCCTGTTCACCGTGACGGTGGTCGCGAACTTCGCCGTGCGGGCATTTCATGAACCTCCAATGTGGGTGACCTATTCTCCGCTGTTACCGCTCTTCCTGCTGTTGTTCAGCGGACTTTATATGTTCGCACTGCCATATTTTTCGCGAACAGCGCGCGGCGATGTTGCTTATCCGGGTCAATAAGTGCGCAGCAAAACCTCATACAAACGTCATTAGCCGCACTTTGTGACTCGGTCCCATTGCGCCCCTTTGAATGCCTAACGAATTTCTAACGGACCCAATGCCAGCAATGGCTTGCATCCGATCCGTTTCTCGGGCGTTGTTAGGCCGTATTCCTTGATTCAACAATAACTTGTAGATACACCTAGAACGTGTTCGGAATACACGCGCAACCAAATCAGTGAGGGACTACCAATGAAAAGCTATCTTCTCGCCGCCGCGGCCCTGCTTGTGCCGGTCTCGGCATCTGCTTCGGGACTTCTCGACGGCGGCTCCGTTGCGAATTGGTCGGGGCCCTATCTGGGCTTGAACGCGGGCATCGCCGAATCAAGCGGCCGCACCGATTACAGCTATTCTTACCTCCCCGGAAACGGCACAGGGAACTTCAGCGACGCGTTTGGAAATGCGGCTGACAATTCTGCAGCGTCGGGCGAGAACGGTCCGTTCAACATCGGTGGGTCGAACGCGGTGGAAAGCGCCGAAGAGCAGGGGATCATTCCGAAGCATCTCGGCTCTTCCAACAAAACAGGTTTTGCAGGTGGCGGCCAAATCGGATGGAACCAACAATCCGGTGCATTCGTATGGGGAGTGGAAGCCGATATCGACGATATCAATGCCAAGTCGTCTAGCAATTTTAGCGGCGCCACCGAGACGGAAGGTTACACGAACGCCGGCGGTGAGCGCTCGTCCGTGGATTGGCTCGGAACGGCACGGCTGCGTGCCGGCTGGGCGTTTGACCGTGCTCTGCTTTATGCAACGGGCGGGCTTGCTATCGGCGGCACAAAATCTTCGTCCATTTCGGTCGGCACTGATGGCGACACAACCGACACATTCTTCGGTTCAAAATCCGATACCCGTACAGGCTGGACGCTCGGCGGTGGACTGGAATATGCGTTCGGGAACAATTGGAGCGGCCGCATCGAGGGCCTCTACTACAATCTTGGAAGCGATCGTTACGCGGTAGCTCCGCAGGATGACAATACTGCCGCGGAAGGCCTGTCGATCGGTGCCCGCACCAAATTCGACGGCACTCTCGTCCGCGTTGCTCTCAATCGGCAGTTCTGATTTCGAACAAGTCTAGCGATGTTGCGATCAGCCCGGCCATGCGGCCGGGCTGATTTGTTTTTGTGGCAACGTGCATCGGACGAATGCCGTGACGCGCCGCTGATCACCAGATATGCACGCGCTGATCCGGCGGCAGATAGTATTTGTCACCGAGCTTCACGCCGAATGCGTCGTACCACGCATCGACGTTGCGCACCGGTCCATCGACTCGCCAATGCGGCGGGCTGTGGGGATTGGAGAGGATCTGCGAGCGCATCGCGCCCTCGCGAT
>DASZML010000194.1:0-2878 GCA_035551875.1 Rhizomicrobium sp. | reverse complement strand
GACACCATTGAGCCGCTTCCGGTTGGATTGAGGCCGACCGTCCCATTCACGTCGCGATTGTCAAACGACCAACTGCCCATCGTCGATGGCGTGACCACAATCGTGTTCGCCATCGCTGGCATCTCGAAAATAGCAGCGGACGTCAGCAGCAAGCTGGCCGCCAGTGTAATTCTACCCAGGGTCTTCATGGAACTTCTCCGCGTCTGATGATTAATGTTAACAGCAAGACACATGCCAGCCTGAAGACTGCGAAATTCCAGAGAATGTACACTGAGATGATTCTGCACTGCCCTAGCACTGTAAAGAATCTCGACACTGCTAAACGATTGATCGTCTCGCGGTACTGATCGGGACCCGCATCAATCAACTGTTCGCAACAAAAGCCTGCACGTCGCGGAACTTGTGTTGCGCGAGCGGTTCGAGGCCTCGAACGATGCCTGTCATTTGATCGGCGGTTTCTATAACGAAATGGAACCCGCTGTCGCGCGAGACCTTCAGTTCGGCGATGCGGTCTTCCAGTTCGCGACGCATTTCTTCGCGATCCGTAGCCTTGATCTGCGTCTGATAAAGGACGATCTCCGCACCGGCTTCGAAGATTCCCTCGAGCGGCATAGTCAGGCGGATCACGAGCGTTTGAATCCGCGCGCGCAGATCGGCGTCGCGCAGATCGAGGAGTGCTTCGCGATTGCGATCGTAGATCTCGATCTCCTTGCGCGCCGACCGCAACATGCGCGTGGTGATCGGCCCGAACGGATCGCCGCGGCCATGCGTGTCCTTCGAAAATGCGAGGATGATCTGCAAGGTCGTCAGCAATTCACCGAAAAACAGCGCTGCATTGCGCTCGCGCCGCTTGTGCTCGAAATGACGTTCAAGCTGCGTAGCCGCGAAACCACCGGCCGTGGCCAGTAGCGCGCCGAGCACCACGGCCCAGACCGCGCTCTGGTTCGAGGAAGCATCGAAGATCTCGCCAAACATGCTCTAATCCTTCACACACGTCAGCGTTCGGCTGGCGAAACGGCAAACTTTTTCGATGGTGCCGTCCACCTTATACACGTCGATCCGCCAGCCAGTCTTCTCGCGCTCCATCATCAGAAAGCCGAAACCGCCAATCGAGATTCCGTCCTTCACGTGTCCGCCGCCGAGATTGGCACCGGACAAATCGGATGGCGCGCTATCGAGATTGTCTCCCCCAAAGCCCGCGATGATCTGCGGCGGCGCCGATCCGCGATAGTTCATCGTCTCGAACGTATGGATATGCCCCGCCAGCATGAGCTGCACGCGATCCAGCGCATCGGCATTGGTGAGCGATGCGATCAAGGTGCGATTGCCACCCATCGGAATGCTGAACGGCCCGGTGATCGCGCCCCAGATCGGACGATGCATCGCCAGCCACAGATGCAGCGCTTTGGATTTCGCGAGATCGGCAAAGTCCGCTTCGTACTCGGCGCGCAAATCGGAATCGATTGTGATGTCCGGCGCATCGGCGTCGTCCATCACGGCCAGTTCGACCTGGCCGAGCGGGACCGTATAGAGCGCGAGGTGTTCCGCACATCCCGCAACGGGATTGAACGGCTGCGGGCCAAGCAAGCGCAACCATCCGAGGCCGGAACGTTCGCAATCTTCGTGATTGCCGCGCACGAACACCCAGGGCGATGACGCGAGCAATGGCGCGGCAGGCGTGAAGAAGTCGGCGGCCCAGGCAGGCCAGTTATCGCCATACGGCGTTCCGGCGCAGCGCTTGTCGCCATCGGGACACGGCGACTCCCGATAAAGATAGTCGCCGACATGGATGACGAGCTCGGGCTTCAGCTTGGCGGCTTCCGCGGCAATGTCGGGAAATGGCCACTGCTTCGGATCGTTGCAATCCTGAATCGTGCTTCCCTTGATGCGGCAACCTGTGTCTCCGAACACCATCACGCGTTGCGGATTGGCGTGAAACAGCGGAAGCACCGTGCCATTCAGCGACGCGGATTTTGCGTTGTTCGAGATCGTCACCGAACACAGATGCACTTTGAAGCTTGGATTGGGGGGCGCGCGCTCGGTCATCGCGATAGCAGCGCGATCGACTGACAACGACGGGCATTTCTCCGCCGTCGTCACCACCCGCACTTCGTTGCCGCCGCCCGGTGTAAGTTGCACCCATTGCGACAGCACGCTCGCATCCTGCGCTTGTGCGCCTGCCGCCAGCGAAACTGAAACAGCCAAACCCAAAACCAGCCGCTTCATCACCGCCTCACGGAACCATGACGACACGGCCCACCGCCGCACGGCTTTCGATATAGGCGTGCGCTGCGGCTGCCTCGCGAAGCGGGAACACCTTGTCGATCACGACTTTCAAATCGCCTTTTGCGACATCGTTTATGAGGCGTTGGATATTATCGTGTGCGCGGTCGCCAGCGATCTCCGCGCCGAGGAACACGCCGGTCAGCGATTTGTTGCCCATCATCAATGGCCGCGGATCGATCATGTTGTCCGCGGCGCGGCCCGCTTGCCCGACCAAAGACACGCGGCCACGTTGGGCAAGACATGCGATAGATGTTTGCAAAGTCGAGCCGACCGGATCGACAACGACATCCACGCCACGATTGCCGGTCAACTGCATTACCTCCCGCAACACATCCTGCGTGCGGTAGTTGATACCGTGATCGAGACCGAGCGGCTTGAGCTTTTCCAATCGCTCGTCGCTCGACGCGGTAGCAATCACGGTTGCTCCGGCGCGTTTCGCAAGCTGGATAGCTGCCACGCCAACGCCGCTCGCACCGGCTTGTATCAGCGCCGTTTCGCCTTTCTTGAGGTGGCCGAATTCGAATAGGCAATCGTCCGCAGTACCAAACGTCACCGGAATAACGGATGCGATCTTCGTATCCATGCCGGGCGG
>DASZML010000193.1:0-2533 GCA_035551875.1 Rhizomicrobium sp. | reverse complement strand
GATTTCGTCTTCCTGGTTGCCATCGGCGCTGGTGAGCGCGACGCAGAGCTCGTGGAAGTTCAGCATCCACAACGGCAGGCTAAAGCTGTCCAGTTCGATGCGTTCTACAAAATCGCCAAAGGCATGAGAATATTCATTGTGGATGTCGAGGATGACGACATGGGCGGCTTCGTGCCCTTCCAGAAGACGCTGCAAAATCGCCGTCAGCGCGCAAGATTTTCCCGAACCTGTGCTGCCCGCGACGATAAAATGTTTGGCGAGCAGATCGTCGGTCTGTAAGCAGGCCGGCACGCGTTCGTCCTGAAACAGCGTGCCAACTTTGATGCTGGCGACGTTCGGCGGCGCGAAAATGCGCGTCAGATCGTGCCGTCCGGCAAGAAACACAGGGTCGCCGAGGCTGGGCAGATTGCTCACGCCGCGCCGAAAGGTAAGGCGTGCAGCCTTTCCTGAGATGATGATTTCTCCGGCGAGATTGATCTCGACAAGACCGAGAACCTCGCGGTTGGCATCATTCATATCCGGCATCGGCGCACTGATCGCGCAGATGATGCCGACAACCGCGGCGCCGGGCGTTCTGATTTGCACGACGGCGCCGATCTGGATGCGCGGGTCACGATCGCGACGCGACATGTCCGACGAACGCTCCACCACGGCTACGGCGTGCGATCCGGACACCGACACGAGATGCGCGATGCGCACCGGCGTCTCGGCGGGCACGCCGCGACGCTCGCGAAACGGCGGCGACTGGATATTTTCTGCGGGCATGCTCATGCAGCGGGTTCTTTCGGCAAATTGTCGTTGAGCGTGAGAAGCGCGATTGTGCCCTTGCCCACTTCGCTTTCGAGAAGCAGATCGCCGCCATGCGCCAGGGCGAGGGCGCGCGCCAGAGGTAGGCCAAGACCGACGCCTTCATGTTCGCGCGTCATATGCGACTGCACCTGACCGAAGGTGCGCATGGCGACGGCAAGCTGTTCGGGATTCATTCCCGCGCCGTGATCGACGACCGCGATGGACACGCCGGTTTCGGTTTTCTGTGTAATGAGAAAAATGCGCGCGCCTGCATCGCTATATTTGCTCGCGTTGGAAAGAAGGTTGCGAACGATTTGCGCGATGCGGGGACGGTCGATATTGAGATTCGGAAGATCGGGGGCAGTACGAACTTCCAGTTCCTGCAGTCTCTCCGCGAACATCTTCTCCGTGTCATAGACCGCGTCATCGATCGGATCGGCGATAGACTGCAGATCGAGATTGAGTTTCAGCGCGCCGCTTTCGATTTTTGAGATGTCGAGAATGGCGGCAATCGTTTCGAGCAGGCGACTTCCGGCTTGCGAAATGTGTCCGGCGTATTCGACGGATTTCTCAATCGCTTTCTCATCCCCGGCGATGGTCTGAATGAGATTTGAAAATCCAATGATCGCGTTCAGCGGCGTGCGCAGTTCGTGGCTCATCGTTCCGAGGAACGCGGTCTTTGCGCGATTGGCGAGTTCGGATTCGATGCGGGACGCGACGAGCGCCAACTCGGTTTTGCGGCGCAACGTCATTTCGCCCAGCGTCACGGAATATTCCGTGAGCAGCGATGGTCTTTGTTGTGCCGATGCGCGGCGGCCAAGCATCGATAAGGTCCGGCAAATTCCGCCCAGACCCTACCAATTGGCAATTGACCCCCGGTTAATCGGGAATTGTGCGAAAACCCGGCATTAAGCGGGCATTTACGCGTAGCTCTCGGTCATAGCCGAATAGACCAACGTGCGCAGATCGCGCCGCAAAGTCAGCCGCGCATCGGTGCCCATGACCTGCGTCATGAACACGACCGCGAGGTCTTCCTTGGGATCGATCCAGAACGCGGTGGATGCGGCGCCGCCCCAGAAGAACTCGCCAGGCGTGCCCGGCAGAAGCGTCTTCGCCGGATCCATCGTCACGCCGCAGCCGATCGAGAAGCCGATGCCTCTGTAACCGGCCTCGCTGAACAGGCCTTCGCCCGCCACCATGTCGGTGAGCAACTTGCCGTCCGGCAGCAGGTTCATCGAGAACATGTCCACGGTCTTGGGCGACAGAATTTGCACGCCATCGAGCGTGCCGCCGCCCAGCATCATGCGGCAGAAGCGCATGTAGTCATGCGCGGTGGAGACCAGACCGCCGCCACCGGACTCCAATGCCGGCTGATGCGCGTAGGTCGATTTCTCGGAATCGTCTTGGAGGGTGAGCACGCCGCCTTTGCCCGGCATGTAGCAGGACGCGAAACGCTCGATTTTGTCCTTCTCAACCCAGAACGCTGTGTCTTTCATGCCGAGTGGCTCGAACAGCCGTGTGCGCAGGAAATCGCCGAAGCTCATGCCGGAGAGCTTCTGCACGAGATAGCCCATCACATCGATCGACACGGAGTAGTTCCAGTGATCGCCGGGCGAGAAATCCAGCGGAATTTTCGCAAGTTGCTCGATGAAGCCTTCAAGTCCACCCGGCGTCTGGAAGTCGCCGAGCTTTACGCGGCGATATTCCTGATCCACCGCGGTGCGCATCATGAAACCGTAAGTGA
>DASZML010000192.1:0-3849 GCA_035551875.1 Rhizomicrobium sp. | reverse complement strand
ATCCGCGCCGAGGTCTTTCAGCGTCTCGATCAGCACCGCGGTCTGGATGGTCATGTGCAGCGATCCGGCGATGCGCGCGCCTTTCAATGGCTTCGTCGAACCGAACTCTTCGCGCGTCGCCATGAGGCCTGGCATCTCGGTTTCTGCGATAGAGATTTCCTTGCGGCCCCAGTCCGCGAGTTTGATATCGGCGACGACGTAATCCTGGGCCACGGGCGGAATCCTTCGGTTTTGCGCGCGCGGTATAGCAGGGCGGTTCAACCCAGACAAGGATGATATAAAGAAATATGCATGTCTTTATTTTCGATACCTATTAGACTCAACCGATTGAAATCGGCGGCTTTTGCGACAATTAGAGGCTCGCGCGGACAACCTCCGATGTTAGCTTGCGAAGCCCACGGGATTGCGCGGACTTCATGAGTCAAGGTTCAGCTGACGAGCGCGAAAAGCTGGAAGATGTCGGCGCGAATGTCTCGACCGTCCTCTTGAATGTTCGCATTCCAAAAACGGGTAGTGAAAGCGTCTCGGAGATGCTTTCGGCGGCATTCTTACCTGAGCATCGGTTCTATCTTCCGAACACACTCGATTTCGACGGGAGGGTTTCGCGCTATCAGCGCCGACGTTTTATTCGGCGCCAGCGTTGGAATTTGCGCCGGGCTTATAAAACGGCCTCCATGGATGTCGCGATTGGACTTGTTGCGGCAAAGGCCAGACCCGGCGCCCTCATCTACGGCGGCCACATCGATTTCCGTGCGGTCGCGGCGCGCATACCACATCTGAAGATGATCACGATGCTGCGAGATCCGGCATTGCGCAGTCTCTCTGAATATAACTATGCCCGCCAGACTTATCTGGTGCGCAATCCGTTGCGGCGATTGACGGCGCCGACATTGCCCAAAATTTGCGGGACGCGCAGCTTTGACGGATATCTCGACTTTCTCATCGAGAACGCAGACGTCTATGCAAACTTCGCTGCTCAATATGTTGGTTGGGACGGCGCACCGGCTCTCTCCAGCTTCTTCGAAACAAATGTGTTCCACGCCGGCGTGCTCGAAAACAATCGCGAGTTTGCCGAGCGGTTGTCGCAAAAGCTCGGTCGCAGATTGAGCTTCCCGTCGGTCAACCGTACCGAGCGGCGCAGCGAAGAAAAAATCACGGCGTTACAGCGCAGCAGGATCGAAAAACTCAGTCCGCGAGACTTCGAGCTCTACGAATGGGTGCGCTCAAATCCTTGAGGTCGCAAGCGCGGTTTGGCGGCAGGATGCAACGTCTGCCAATATCTCGCGTTGACGGTCTCTTGGGAGTAACCAGTGGCTGGCCTTGGCGACATCATCGAAAGCGATATTCCAGCGCGGCTCGATCGATTGCCGTGGCGCGGCTTTCACTGGCTCGTTGTTTCGGCGCTGGGAATCACGTGGATTCTGGATGGGCTGGAAGTCACCATTGTCGGATCGGTGGCGGCGGTGCTCGCGAACCGGGCGGCGCTCGGGCTTTCCGCGACCCAGATCGGCTTAGCAGCAAGCGCCTATATCGCCGGCGCAGTCGTTGGCGCACTTGTGTTCGGCGATCTTGCCGACCGGTTGGGACGTAAAAAGCTCTTCTTCCTGACGCTTGGCGTATACATGCTGGCGACGATCGCGAGCGGCTTTGCCTGGAATTTCTGGAGCTTCGCGCTGTTTCGAGCGCTCACCGGCGCGGGCATCGGCGGCGAATATTCCGCGATCAATTCCGCAATCCAAGAATTCACGCCCGCAAGATTGCGCGGCCGGATCGACTTGATGGTCAACGGCAGTTTCTGGATAGGCGCAGCGTTGGGCGCGTTAGGCTCACTCGTGGTGCTCAATCCCGCGCTCTTTCCGCTATGGCTGGGCTGGCGGCTTGCGTTCATCATCGGCGGCGCACTGTCGCTTGGCATCATGTTGCTGCGTCATTGGGTCCCTGAGAGCCCGCGTTGGCTTATGATCCAGGGCGACGTCGCAGGCGCGGCAGCGATCGTTAGCGAAATCGAACGACGCGTCGGAATTGCGCCATTGGCATCTTCGCTCCCAAAGATCGGCATACGCATACGGACGCGTTCGTTTCGTGAGATCGTGACGCCGCTTCTGGTCACGTACCGGCGACGGACGGCGTTGTGCCTGACTCTCATGACAACGCAGGCGTTCTGTTACAACGCGATCTTCTTCACGTACGCGCTGATCTTGACCCGCTTCTATGGGATAGCGCCAGAAAGCGTGGGTCTCTACATCCTACCGTTTGCGCTTGGCAATTTTCTTGGACCGTTGTTGCTGGGGCATTTTTTCGACAGCATTGGGCGCAAGGCGATGATCGGCGGGACCTACGCCCTATCCGGGCTCATCATGCTGTTAACGGGCTGGTTGTTCGCACAGGGTATTTTGACCGCCGCCCAACAGACAGCACTTTGGAGCGTCAATTTTTTCTTCGCCTCCTGCGGAGCGAGCGCGGCTTACCTCACGGTGGGCGAAAGCTTTCCGCTCGAGATGCGTGCGCGGGCCATCGGCATATTCTACGCGTTCGGAACAGCAATTGGCGGAATCACGGGACCGGCGCTGTTTGGGGCACTGGTGGAACGCGGCACGCGCGATGCGATGTTCACCGGATATGTGATTGCAGGATGTCTTATGCTGGTCGCCGCGATGACCGAATTCGCGTTGGGCTTTTCTGCGGAGCGTCGCGGCCTGGAAGACGTCGCATCGCCGCTGTCGAGCGGCTAAGGCCCTTCGACGCGATAGCCTTTGGCGCGTAACAGCGCCGGCACACCCTTGGGCCCAAGCAGATGACCGGCGCCGACCGTAATGAAATATGTGTGCGGCTCGGCGAGCATCTTCTCCAGCTGGCCAACCCAATTCTCATTGCGATCCGTCAGCAGCGTCTTTTCAATATCGGCATGCCCTTTGAAACCGGCATTGGTGATGTGTTCCAGCGCTTTCTGATCCCCGTGCGCCCAGGCGTCGATCAAGCTGCCCATGTTGAGGTTGTTCGATTTCAACTCCCTCAAGCCGATATCGAACTCCTCAAGCTCCAATTTCTCATTCGCGGGCATGAGCAACTCGAATTGTTGTTCCGGTGTTTCGAACGCGCGGTAGGATTTCCCGCTTTCTGTCTGCGAGATCGCATATACCTGCTGATCGATACCGGAGGCGGGCGAAAGGTTCTGCCGCGTGATGGTTCCGAGATCGAGTACGATCATCGCAAGCCAAGGCCGCTTGTTCTCCAGAACCGACGGATCGACATGGCTGATCCTGATCGCTTCATCGTAATCCGACCGCGCATTTTCATCGAGAAGGGATGGCAAGGTTGTGCCATCCGGCAGCGTCCCGTTCTTCTGAATAAAAGCGAGGGCGCCGGCCTGTGTCGACGCGTCCATCGGAATTTCGAATACGAAGGTATCCGCCGCTTTGAGTGCCGCTGCGATGCGCGGTGTCTGCCAGCGAATGTTCGAAGGCAGAAGATGGATCGAACCCAGTAGATAGGCCGTGCCTTCGGAGCCGTGGACGGTCCACATCGCCGGGTTGGCGGGAATCATCGCAATTTCCGGCCTGCCGGCTTGCGCGAATGCCGGCGTCAACGCCGTCGCGAGAGCGAACGCAGAGAGCCAGCGCAAGAACCGGTTCATCCGGCTAGCGATACGCAAACGGCTTCTTGCTCAAATCGCGATAGCGGTCGCGCAAACGCGTTTGCCGGGACACTAGCGGAACGTTAGCGCCTTTGATGAAGACGGTGGTCGGTGCGCTCGTGACTTCGAGCGGATCGCCGTCCCAGATCACCACATCGGCGTCCTTTCCCGGTTCGAGCGTGCCGTACGTATCGGCAATGCCGAACATCTCTGCG
>DASZML010000191.1:0-4912 GCA_035551875.1 Rhizomicrobium sp. | reverse complement strand
CTCGACATCTGGCAATACATCCTCGCTGAGGATATCCCGATTGTGCCGCTCTATTTCGCGAAGAAGCGGCCTGTCGTGGAACGCGATGGCGCGCTCATCATGGTCGACGACGAGCGCATGAAATTGCGCGATGGCGAAACGATCGAGCAGCGGCTCGTACGCTTTCGCACGCTCGGCTGCTATCCGCTGACGGGTGCAATCGATTCTCCGGCCGATACGCTCGAAGGCATCGTGGGTGAGATGCTCACCGCGCGCACGTCCGAACGCCAGGGCCGATTGATCGACTCGGACGAAAAATCCTCGATGGAGAAGAAGAAGAAGGAGGGTTATTTCTGATGACCGCTCCGGCTTCCGATCTTAAAGCCTATTTGGCCGCGCAGGAAAACAAGTCGCTCTTGCGGTTTCTGACTTGCGGCAGCGTCGATGACGGCAAGTCCACGCTCATCGGTCGGCTTCTTTACGACACCAAGCTGATTTTCGAAGACCAGCTTTCAGCACTGGAGAAAGATTCCAAAAAGCATGGAACGACGGGCGACGATATCGATTTCGCGCTGCTCGTGGACGGTCTCGAAGCCGAACGTGAACAGGGCATCACCATCGACGTCGCGTACCGTTTTTTTGCCACCGACAAGCGGAAGTTCATCGTCGCCGATACGCCGGGACATGAACAATACACGCGCAATATGGCCACGGGCGCGTCCAACTCCGAGCTTGCGATCATTCTGATTGATGCGCGTAAGGGAGTTCTCACGCAGACGCGCCGCCACGCTTACATCGCGTCGCTGCTCGGCATCCGCAATGTGGTTCTGGCCGTCAACAAGATTGATCTTGTCGGCTATTCGCAGAGTGTGTTCGACAACATTGTTGCAGACTTCAAGGAATTTGCGGTGAAGCTTGATTTCGCTACGCTCGTTCCGATCCCGATTTCCGCTCGCTTCGGCGATAATGTCATCGCGCACAGCGAGCACATGCCGTGGTATAAGGGCCCAGCGCTGCTTTCGCATCTTGAGACTGTGGATGTCGAAAGTGGACTGAACGACGCCGCATTCCGCTTCCCGGTGCAGTGGGTGAACCGGCCCAATCTCGATTTTCGCGGATTCTCCGGAACCATCGTTGGCGGGCGCGTGAAGGCGGGCGAGCCGATCGCCGTCGCCAAGTCGGGCCGCACGAGCAAGATCGCGCGCATCGTCACCATGGATGGCGATCTCGATGAAGCGATTGCTGGTCAGGCCGTCACGCTGACGTTGTCCGACGAAGTGGATATCTCGCGTGGCGATGTGCTGAGCACGCCGGAATCGCGTCCGGAAGTCTCAGACCAGTTTTCCGCGCACGTTCTTTGGATGGCGGATGAAGAATTGCTTCCGGGGCGGCAATATCTTCTGAAGCTCGGTACCGCGACGGTTCCCGCGCAGATCACGACGCTGAAGCACAAAGTCGACGTCAACACGCTCGATCATCTTGCTGCAAAAACGCTGACGCTCAACGAAGTTGGCTATGCGAACATCTCGGCGTCGCAGCCGCTGGTGTTCGATTCTTACGTGTCGAACCGCGACATGGGCGGCTTCATCCTCATAGACCGCTTTACGAATGCGACCGTTGCCGCAGGCATGATCGATTTTGGTCTGCGCCGCGCGACCAATGTCCATTGGCAGGCGCTGGACGTGAACAAATCCGCGCGCGCCGATATCAAGAACCAAAAGCCAGTGGTTTTGTGGTTCACGGGGCTTTCCGGCTCTGGCAAATCGACTATCGCGAATCTTGTCGAACGTTCGCTCTTCGCACAGGGCCGCCACACTTATCTGCTTGATGGAGACAATGTCCGCCATGGCCTCAATCGCGATCTTGGCTTCACCGATGCTGACCGAGTAGAGAATATCCGCCGAGTCGCGGAGGCAGCGAAGCTTTTTGTCGATGCTGGATTGATCGTGCTGGTGTCGTTCATCTCGCCGTTTCGCTCGGAGCGCCGCATGGCGCGAGAGATGGTGGGCGAGGACGAATTCATCGAGATATTTGTCGATACCCCCATCGAAGTCTGCATGCAACGCGATCCGAAAGGCCTCTATGAAAAAGCGAAAGCCGGTCAGATCAAGAATTTTACCGGCATCGACAGTCCATATGAAATCCCCGAGACAGCAGAACTGACGCTCAAGACGGCTGGTGTTGACCCCGCCGTTCTCGCAATCGACGTTCTGGATATCCTACGGCAGCGCGGGCTAATTCCTTAGTTCGTCAGAATCACCTGCGACAGTTGGCGATTTAACCAATCGACGCGCGAAATTGTGCATATGCGTTAGCTCTGAGATTTGTGATAAGATCGCGGGATTAGCGTTCAAAAACGCCGGGGGATTTGAAAAATGCACATGATGTTTATGCATCCGCTGATCCATTTGTTGATGATCGGGGTGTTGGCGTTCTTTGTTTTGTTCGCAGCGAGCAAGGCTGATGGTTTTGTGGCCCTATTCGGTACGGTTCTTGGATGGATTCTACTCTTGGGCGCCGCCGCAATGGTGGTGCTGGGAATGCTCTGTCACTTAACGAGCAAATGCCCAATGGATCACATGCACGGCGACCACATGATGATGTGGCATGACGACGGCAATGGCCCGCCACCGCCTGGCATGGTTGCTCCGCAACCGGCACCGGCCACGCCAGCGCCTCCGCCGAAACCATAACGCGTTGCAACAGCGCGGCCTCAGACAAGCCGCGCTGTTGTCAAGTTTAGTTGGTTCTCAACGTCCAACGCTGATGTATTGGAAGCCGGCCGCTTTCATTTGCGCCGGGCGGTAGATGTTGCGCAAATCCACCATCAGCGGTGTCTTGAGCAATGACTTCACCCGATCAAAATCGAGCGCGCGGAATTCGTTCCACTCGGTGAGGATCACAACGCCATCGGCGCCCCTCAGCGCGTCCTCGGCGCTGGGTAGCGGGTCGATCTGCAGAAGCGCGCGAGCTTCTTTCGCACCTTCTGGATCATAAGCTTGAATCTTTGCGCCCTTCTGCTGCAGGTGCGGCACCACCACGAGGCTTGGCGCGTCGCGCATGTCGTCGGTGTTCGGCTTGAACGTCAGCCCGAGCACGGCGATAGTCTTGCCGCTCACGCCGCCAAATGCTTTCTCGATCTTCTCTGCCATCTGCACCTTGCGGCGGTCATTCACCGCGACAACGGCTTCGACGATGCGCGTGGGCACGCCGAAGTCCTGCGAGGTTTTGAGCAGCGCGAGCGTATCTTTCGGGAAGCACGATCCACCGAAGCCTGGACCAGCATGTAGGAATTTCGATCCGATGCGGCCGTCCAGCCCGATGCCCCGCGCGACATCCTGCACGTCGGCGCCCGTCTCCTCACAAATATTGGCCATCTCGTTGATGAACGTGATCTTGGTCGCGAGAAACGCATTCGCAGCGTATTTGATCAGTTCGCTGCTTTCACGCGACGTGAACAGGATAGGCGTCTCGTTCAGATAGAGCGGACGATAGACTTCCGTCATCGTGTTGCGCGCGCGATCGGTATCGCAACCGACCACCACACGATCCGGCCGACGGAAATCTTCGATCGCCGAGCCTTCGCGGAGGAATTCGGGATTCGACACGACATCAACATCGGCATCCGGTCGTGTTTTGCGGATCACGTCTTCGACTTTGCGGCCGGTTCCGACCGGCACCGTCGATTTTGTCACAACGACCGTATAGCCACTGAGAGACGCCGCGATTTCTTCGGCAGCGGCGAACACGTATGATAGATCAGCATGACCATCGCCGCGGCGGCTCGGCGTTCCAACCGCGATAAAGACTGCGTCGGCGTCCGTCACGGCTTCGGCCAGCGAGTTCGTGAACGCCAGCCGTCCGGCTTTCACATTGACCGCAACCACATCGTCGAGACCCGGCTCGAAGATCGGAATTTTCCCCGCGCGTAGAGCGGTAATCTTCGACTGGTCTTTGTCCACGCAAATGACGTGGTGGCCGAACTCCGACAGGCAGGCGCCCGAAACAAGGCCGACATAGCCGGTGCCGATCATCGCAATACGCATGAAGTGTGCCCTGATAAAGCGGCTCTGTTTGGCCCGGTCCGGAAGGGGATACAAGCCCTTAATCCCACAGCGGCTAACGGCAACTGATACCGCGATAAACATCAGTAAAACATGAACATTTAACGATTGGGGCTTAACTTCTATAGCTCCGAAGAGCCGGGGCCTGTAACGTGCCTTCGGATCAAATTGGGATCTGCATTGAGCAAGTCGCTTTTTATCCCAGTCATTCTATCTGGCGGCAGCGGCACGCGCCTTTGGCCATTGTCGCGCGTGTCTTTGCCGAAGCAGCTTCTTGCCTTGGGCGGCGAGCGGACAATGATTCAGGACACCGCGCTGCGTGTCGGTGGCGCAACGTCCGAGCAGCCCATCGTCATTTGCAGCGAAGCGCACCGCTTTCTCGTTGCGCAGCAGATGCAGGAATGTGGCGTCTCTCCCCGCGCCATCGTGCTGGAACCGGAAGGGCGTAATACCGCACCAGCCGCCGCCATCGCTGCGCTGTTAGCGAGCGAAGCTGATCCAACAGCAGTCATCGCATTGTTGCCATCCGACCATCGCGTCGCAAACACCGTCGCATTTCAGGCCGCGCTTTCCAAAGCCATCGAAGCCGCGGAAGAGGGTTGGGTTGTCACGTTCGGCATTTCACCGTCCGCACCTGAAACAGGTTACGGCTATATCGAGCAGGGCGACGCTCTGCCAAACAGCGCATCCCTTCACAAGGTGTTGCGCTTCGTCGAAAAGCCGGATGCGAAGACCGCGCAAAGCTATCTCGCGCACGGCGGCTATACTTGGAACAGCGGGATGTTTGTGTTTCGCGCCGACATATTGCTCGCTGAGCTTGGGCAGTATTGTCCCGATATAGTCGAAGCAGCGCGTCAGACACTCGCGAG
>DASZML010000190.1:0-6026 GCA_035551875.1 Rhizomicrobium sp. | reverse complement strand
GGCCTGAAATAGAAACGGCGGCTCGATGGCCGCCGTCCGCACTTCCCTTGGTTTCCCGAAACTATGTCGGAACGCGACCTTGCCAGACGGGCCAGCAGCTCGTCTTACCCTTCGCCTTGGCAGCATCGTAAAGCTTCATCTGGGCATCTTCGGCATTCGAACCGTTCGCTGTCGCGATGTAATCGTGCGAACCGGCGCACCAGACGTAAAACTGGTGGGTGCCCGGCGCGAAGAAATCTGTTTGATGGCTCGACGTGAAATTCGCGGCGACAGCAACGCCCGCGACTGCGAAAAGCACTCCGCCCGCGATGGCCCCGATGATGCGTCCAATGCTCATACCGCACTCCTTAAACTCGGCCGCTTAAGCGGCTCTTAAACCGGATAGAAACTCGAGTTCCTACCTTTTCAATCTGCGATTCCGATCGTTTTCCCAGCCATTGCCCCCGAATTCACGTCCAGAAGCCCTTATTAAGCACAAGGTATACCGCAAATGCTGGGCTGTCACCCTTTTTTTGCTGTCCCGCCAGAGTCTTAGTGAACGCCTTGTTCTGGCAGAGATTCAGATTGAATTCGGATTGGATCGATGCCTTCTGATTCGATCAGCGACTCGATCTCCTTGGCTGCAACCTCGACTTCGCTTGCGTCTCGACCTCGCGCTACCAATTGCACGCCAGCGCCGTCTTCGCGGTAAAACGGATAGCTTCCCAGAGCGACGTTTTTGTGGCGCGCCTGAATATCTTGAAGACCTTTCGCGATCCGGCCCTCTGGAACTTTCGCTTCCACCGTTGCGATGTGGACGACCCTCCCGCGTGAGAGCCGGGGCGCGAGTTCTTCCATCATCGCGCGCATGATCGCGGGCACACCGGCCATCACGAACACATTTCCGATCTGAAATCCCGGCGCTGTCGAGACGCTGTTCTTCACAAGCGTCGCGGTGATCGGAATGCGCGCCATGCGTTTGCGCATCTCGTTGAAATCTTCCGGGTTCTTGTAGCGCGCAGCCATCAGCGTCAGCGCTTCCGGATGATAGTCGATGCCAACGCCGAACGCTGCCGCCACAGCATCTGCCGTGATGTCGTCATGCGTCGGGCCGATACCGCCGGTGGTGAAGACATAGGTGTATCGCGTGCGCAAAGCATTCAGCGCGGCGACGATCTCGTCCTGGACATCCGGCACCACGCGCGCTTCTTTCAGATCGATACCGAGCGCGCCGAGGAACTTCGCGATGTAGTTGGTATTGGTGTCCTGCGTGCGGCCTGACAGGATTTCATCGCCGATAACCAGCACGGCGGCTGTGATTTCGCGAGATTCTGCCGATACTTGGCTCATAGGACCGGGGTGACTTCTGGCGCCATAGCGTCCATATGATGTAAGACTTTGGTGAGTTTGAAACGTTAGACAATCCAAGGGCAAGCGCCCGCCAGAATGCCGAAGAGAACCTATGTCCGAGATGCCTGACCAGGAATTGTTCGAAGCCGCGCGGCGATCCAGCCTCGGCGTGACGTTGCATGGACCTGAAGCGTTTGCGGGTATGCGCAAAGCGGGCCGTTTGGCGGCGGAAGTTCTCGATTTGATGGTCGACGCGGTAAAGCCCGGCGTTATGACCGCTGCGCTCGACAAGCTCGCTTATGATTATGTCGTGAGCCATGGCGCCGTTCCGGCGTGTCTCGGATATCGCGGCTATCGCCACACGCTTTGCACCTCGATCAATCACGTCGTCTGTCACGGCATCCCGAACGACAAGCCGCTGCGCGATGGCGACATCCTCAACATTGACGTCACCGTAATCGTCGATGGTTGGCACGGTGATACGAGCCGCATGTATCTCGTCGGGGATGTGAAGCTGAAAGCGAAACGCCTCGTCGAAGTGACATACGAATCCATGATGCGCGGTATCGCTGTCGTGAAGCCGGGCGCGACAACTGGCGACATCGGCCACGCGATCCAGTCTTACGCGGAAGGCGAAGAACGCTGCGCGGTGGTGCGCGATTTTTGCGGTCATGGCCTGGGACAGATTTTCCACTCTTTGCCGAACATCGTGCATTACGGGAGGCCTGGTTATGGCATTGGCCTGAAACCCGGCATGCTTTTCACGATTGAGCCGATGATCAATCTCGGTGGCTACGGCGTAAAGGTGTTGAACGATGGTTGGACAGCGGTAACGCGCGATCGTTCGCTGTCGGCGCAGTTCGAACATTCGGTCGGCGTTACTGAAGACGGCGTGGAAATCTTCACAAAGTCTCCCAAAGGCCTGGATTGCCCGCCTTACGCGTAAGGCTCCCGTTACAACTTTATACATCTCGGCGAATTGGCGCGAAAGTTTTGCGCTAATCAGACGTCTGCCGGCTTTCGCTGATGATGGGGAATGACAACCAAGTCCTTGAACACGCCGCAGCACGTCTCGGACGTGTCGCCGCAATTCGTAGCGGACGTCAGCGATGAACCGCTGCACTATGTCGGTCATCGCACGCGCCTGCGTGAACGCTTCCTCAATGGTGGCGCAGAGGCGATTCCGGATTACGAAATGCTAGAAATGGTTCTGTTCGCGGCGATCCCGCGCGGCGATGTCAAACCTCTCGCGAAAAACCTGATCCGGCATTTTGGTTCGTTTGCAGATGTCATTGCTGCGCCGCGCGATCGCCTGTTGGAAACCAAAGGCGTGGGCGAGGCCGTGATCGCCCAGCTAAAAATTGTCGAAGCGGCTGCTTTGCGGTTATCCAAAACGAGACTGCTCAAACGCCCGGCACTCAGTTCGTGGGCGGCCTTGCTGGATTACTGCACGGCCGCGATGGCGCGCAACCCGCACGAAGAATTCCGCGTGCTGTTTCTCGACAAAAAGAACGCGCTAATTGCCGACGAAGTACAGGGCAAGGGGACCGTCGATCACACGCCGGTTTATCCGCGCGAGATCGTCAAACGTGCGCTGGAACTGGCGGCCTCGTCGTTCATCCTCGTCCACAATCATCCGTCCGGCGATCCGACGCCATCCAAGGCCGATATCGACATGACACGGGAGATCGCCAAAGCCGCGGCAGCGCTCCGCATTAGCGTGCACGATCATATCGTGGTCGCGCGCGGTGGGTCATTGAGTTTCAAGTCGCTGGGCCTTCTTTAGCCGGTTAACGTCACTCGGATTGTCTTGCCGCGCGCCACATCGGCCCTGCTATAAACGCGACGGGTTTTTCAGGGGGTCGGTATGTGGCGGAGTTGGCTGTGGCGCATCGCGCAGCTTGTCTTAAGCCTCATCTGCGCCGTCCTGCTCTCCTGCGCCTTGTCCGCGCTTTCGCGGCCGGCACACGGTGCGTTTGGCTACGGACAGAACCTTGCCGCCAGTGTGGTCGATAGTATCCATGGCCGCTCTGGAATCAGCAGCGTTACGCTCCATCCGGCATTGGTGGATGTGTTCGCCGCCTGGCCGGTCACTTTAGGTCTCTTATTGTCGGGCGGTGCACTTGCGCTCGCTTTGGGAATACCGCTCGGCATTCTCCTGACGAACCGGATGTTGCTGAGGATTGCAGGTCCTCTAATTCAGATCGTCTCCGCGACGCCACTTTTCGCGATGTGTCTGTTGTTCGCATGGTGGAACACCAGCGCTTTGGGAAGGCCTCTCGCGGGCGTGTTGCCGTCCTTGATCATCGGCGGCGTCGGCGCAGGCTATCTGCAGATCGCGCTGCGCCGCGCCGTTGCGGTTGCGTCCGGTTTTCCTCACCGCACGGGTCTACGCATGATGGGATTGAGTGCGCTGGATGTCGATTTACGCTACGTACTGCCCGAGATCGTGGCCGATATGTGTGTTCATTTCGGCGCGTTTGTTCTTGTTCTCCTAAGCGCCATTGCCATCGTGGAATTTTCGTTTGGGATTCCAGGCGCCGCATCGCTCTTTTTTGCATCTGCCGTCCATCGCGATTGGAGTGTGATCGCGCTTGTGCTTTTGAGTTTCGCAGCTGCCAAGCTGATTGCAGATTTTCTTGGATGGGCGATCGAACATTCGCTTGTGAAGGGGCGCGGATGACACAGGCCGCCGCAACGTCAGCCAGTTTTCGATCGCCGCCGCTGGGCAGTATCGCGCGCGCGACCGGTCTTGTGGGACTTGGCGTTTTTGTCTTGCTGATCGCTCTGAGTGACGTGATAGCACGTGCGCCGGTAGGCAAAGAATATCATGCGCTCGCAGGCCAGGCGCCAAGCGCCGTTTTTATTTTCGGCACCGATGCACTTGGGCACGATTTGTTCAGTGAGACTATTCACGCCATCGCGGTCAGCGTTCCGGCAGCAGTGGCAGCGGCATTCGTGGCCATCGTTCTGGGTGCTGTGGCGGGCTTCGCCGCGGTGCGCCTGCCCATGCGGCTTGGACAACCGGCACGCGGCGTGGTGGGCGTTATCGGCGCCGTACCTGCGTTACTCTTGGCAATTGTTCTTGCCTTATTGCTGAGCCGTAACGGAATAGTATTTGCGGCGGGGTTGGCGGCTGCGCCAGCGGCATTCATGCGCAGCTTCGATCGTGCGGAGGCTTTCGCGGATTCGCGCCATGCGGAATTCGCGCGTGCGACAGGGATTCCGGCAACGACCCTTCTGCGGCGAGATCTCGTTTACGAAATTCGCGCGCATCTCATCAGTGTGGCATGTCGCTCGCTCGCGTTGGCGACGATGTTGCTCGCGACACTGAGCTTCGTGGGTTTTGGCGAGATGACACACACCCGGGATCTTGGCCGGATGATCGCAGATGCCCGCCCGATGTACCTCGTCGAATGGTGGTCGTTGGTATTTCCCGTGCTGGCCCTGATGGTGTTCATCCTGTTTGCTCGGATGGCGGCGTTTCTCGACGAAGGCGAAGCGCCATGAGCGACAATGCGCCACTGATAGCGCTGGACAAGCTCACGCTGAAGCCATCAAAAAAAGCGGCCGCTGTGCTCGACGATGTTTCGGTTGGCGTCCATGCAGGCCAGACTCTTATTCTGCTGGGCGACGCCGATTCCGGAAAAGTCGCGCTTCTCAAGTTGCTGGCGAACGTGCGCGAGCGCAGCGAAGTGCTGAGCGGTACGATCCGTTTCGGGATCGGCGAAAGCTACAATCTTGCACGCGAATTCACGATCACACCGCAGACAGCCTACCTCACGGGTCCTTACGCCGGTGCGCTCAATCCGCACGCGACGGCGATCTCTCAACTTATTCGTGTCGTCGCGCGCAAGAAGAATATTTCTCCCGACGCGGCGCGTGTGGAATTGTCCAGCGCACTCGCGCGTCTCCCGGCCGCGCCGCCATTGAGCGCACTCGATGCGTTGCCGGGCACAATCGCGCCCGAAGCGCTGGCTTCCGGATTGTTTGCCGCCGCGTTGGCACAATCCCCGCAACTGCTTCTGGCAGACGATCCTTTGACACAACTTACGCCGTCGCACGCGCGTGCATATGCCGAAGTCCTGCTTGCGGAGCAGAAGAAACACAATTTTGCGATGATCTATGCCGCTCAGAATGTGGAATCGGCGAAACTGCTGAATTGCGATGTCGCGGTTCTCAAAAACGGGAAAATCGTCGAGCAGGGCCCCGTTGCGCGTCTGATGGTGAAGCCGCAGCAAGCCTATACGCAGGCGCTATTTCGCGTTGTCGCGAGCCGCGCGAAAGAAGTCGCTGCGCAAATCGGACGTAACGCGTCGCGCGGCGGAGCACTGCTCCAGGTGCGCAACGTGAAACTGGCATCGCAACCGAAATCCGCGCGCGAGCCGCTCAATTTTGAACTGCGGCGCGGTGCATCTCTTGCCCTCATTGGTGAAAAGGGTTCGGGGCGACACACGCTCGCGCGCGTGTTGCTCGGGCTTGATCCGGTTGCGACGGGTCAGATTATTTTCGATCTGGTGGACATCGGCATCCTTGCCGAACCGATGATGGCGCACATGCGCCGCCGGGTGGCGTTCGTCACTGGCGACGATGAAGCGCTCGATAGCCGGATGACGGTTTACGATACGGTGGCGGAACCTTTGCGCGCAAATCTTCATGCCCCGCGCGATGTGATGGCCCAGAATCGTGACGCGGCG
>DASZML010000189.1:0-10671 GCA_035551875.1 Rhizomicrobium sp. | reverse complement strand
TCTGTTCTTCGAGCTCGCGCCTGTCGCGCAGAAGACGCGCGTCCACTTCAACGCCTTCATGGCCGATACGCATGCGCGCATTCACGCCGAACGCCAGCGGGGCGAGCATGACGATCCGATCCCGCCCGTGGCGCGCGCCATTGCGGAGCGTGCGACGTTGCTCTGCTTCGACGAATTTCAGGTGAGCGATGTTGCCGATGCAATGATCCTGGGCCGATTGTTCCAGCAGCTGTTCGATCTCGGCGTTGTCGTCCTGGCCACATCGAACACACCGCCGGAGCGGCTCTACGAAGGCGGCCTCAATCGCCAGCTCTTCTTGCCGTTCATCGCGCTGATCCGCGCGAAGCTCGATGTTCTCGAACTGAACGGACCGATCGATTATCGCCTGCAACGCATGACCGGGCTCGATATCTACATTACGCCTCTCGGACCCGAAGCCGATGCGAAAATGAATGCGGCTTGGGCGCGATTGACGGACAATGCACAGCCGAAGCCGTTCTCGCTTCCACTGCTGGGTCGCGAGGTTTGCGTGCCCCGCGCGGCGAAAGGCGTGGCGCGGTTTTCCTTCGAAGAGCTATGCGCGCAACCACTCGGCTCCGTGGACTATCTGGAGATCGCGCGGCATTTCCACACTATCCTCATCGACCACATCCCCGAAATGAACGAGACGATGAAGAATTGGGCGCGCCGATTTACCTTGTTGATCGACACGCTTTATGACGAAGGAGCGAAGATCATCTGCTCGGCCGCCGTTCCTCCAGACCGGCTTTATCCCGAAGGCGACGGCTCGAAAGCCTTCCGGCGCACGGTTTCGCGCCTTGTCGAAATGCAGAGCGAGGATTACCTCAAGCGTGGGCACGGCGTGCACGGCGCCGCCTGAATTTGCTATGGTGTCGACATGTCTAGGCTTGTTTACGTTGCCATTCTGCTGTTCGCGGTGTTGATTGTCGCGAAGCTGTGGCCACGCATTCTGGCGGCGCTAAAGCGTTTCGATGCCGTCAATGTCGCGCGGCACGAAGGCGAAGTGCGCGACCGGCAGGACCAACTCGCGCATTTCCGGCACACGATTTCGGTGGCCAGCGAACAGGTCGACGATATCGGCGAAATCGAAACGCGCGACATCCGCACCGGCAATGTCGTGATTCTCTACACCTTCGCGGGCGAGCATTATTCGACGCGCATGGAAGCGGAGAAGGTGCGCGCGCAGAAGATCGGTGATATCGCGCGCGGCTTTTATCGCGAGCTTCCGGCCGCACTCGCGCATCGCAGCAAAGACCGGCTTCACTGAGTTTGTGAATTACGCCGCTTCGCCTTTCAGCAGGCGCGGTAGCTTTCCGATATCGCCGCCGGCATGACGCATGAAGAACTGGCGTAGTGGCGGAATACTGTCGACGATCCCAAGCCCCAAATCTCGCGCAATGCGCAGCGGCCCGATGTCGTTCGAGAACAATCTGTTCAACGCATCGGTCGCGACTGACAGCGATAACGAATCGAAACGACGCCAGCGCTCATAGCGCTTCAGCACATCGAGACTTCCGATATCGATCCCAAGCCGCGCGGCGTCCAAAACAGTTTCGGCAAGCGCGGCGGCATCCTTCAAACCGAGGTTGAGTCCTTGTCCTGCGATGGGATGGATGCCATGCGCGGAATCGCCAGCCAGCGCAAACCGCGGTTTCACGAAACCCCGTGCCAGATGGAATTTCAGCGGATAGGACCAGCGCGGACCAGCTGCTTTTGTCGCACCGAGATGCGAGCCGAAGCGGCGCGCGATCTCTTCGTTGAAGGCATCTTCCGACAGCTTCATCATCGCAGGCGCGATGTCGTCTCGCTCTGTCCATACGAGCGAGCTTCTGTTGCTTTTTTTATCGCCCACCGCTTCGCTGCTTGAAGCTGGAGTCATCGGCAAAATCGCGAACGGACCTGACGGCAGGAAATGTTCGTAAGCGACACCGTTGTGCGGTTTTTCGTGTTCGACCGTCGCGACGATGCCCCATTGCGGATAGGACCAGCCGATGACGCCAAGGCCCATCTCATCGCGCATCGGGGAGTCGCGGCCATCGGCGGCGACGGCGAGTTGGGCGCGAACGTTCTCGCCGTTGGATAACGAGGCTTCAATGGCCGCGGTTGAGACATCGAGTCCAGTAAGTGCCGCTGGAGAAATCAGCGTGATGTTTGGTTGCTCGTCGAGTGCCGCGAAAAGCGCCCGGCGGATGTGACGGTTCTCGGCGATCGCGCCCATCGCTTGGCCGATCTCGGCGGAGTCGAAATGCAATGAGAATGGCGACGGCGTTCCACCAAGCGGCGCATCCGTCACCAGAATGTCGTTGATCGGCTGAGCAGCGGCTTCGAGATGCGGCCAGATGTCGAGGGCACGAAACATCCGCACCGTAGAATAGGACAATGCGCTCACACGGCCGTCGAAACTTGCACCGAGCGCTGTGGAGACCGGCACCGGATCGACGACAACAACCTTCAATCCGCCCTGCGCCAAAGCCAACGCGAGTGTGAGGCCCACCATGCCGCCGCCGCCGACAATCACATCCGTCTGCTTCGTCATGTCCGCACCCTAACCGGACTTTGCGCACCGTGCGGATGGCATTCCGCCGCCAGCCCCAGACAGGAAATTCCAAATCGTGATTCTTGGGTGAAATTTGTGCATCGCGAAGCGAATGCCGACTTTTTAGGCAATTCAGCACCGCGTCGCGGACACAGCCGGACGCGAAAATTGATAGTCCACAATACATATCAAGTACTTACCGCTTTGCAGCAAAGCGGCACAGTTCTTGAAAATGTCTTAACAGGATCAGCCAAGGGGACCAAGGAATGAAACTCATCACCGCCATCATCAAGCCGTTCAAGCTGGATGACGTGCGAGAAGCGCTCTCGGCGCTCGGCGTGCAGGGCATGACCGTTACCGAGGTCAAAGGCTTCGGGCGGCAGAAAGGCCACACCGAAATTTATCGCGGCGCGGAATACGCGGTCACCTTCCTGCCGAAGATCCAGATCGAAGTAGCCGTGAAGACCGAAATGGTCGAGGCCGTCGTCGAAGCCATCACCAGCAAAGCCAAAACCGGCCAAATCGGCGACGGAAAAATTTTCGTCTCGCCGGTTGAACAAGTCATCCGCATCCGCACCGGCGAGACCGGCGCCGAAGCGCTCTGAAAACGAAAATCGCAAGGGGACGAACATGGAAGTTAATTGGAAGAATTTGGGGATGGTCCTTGCGGTTGCGGCAGCCGCACTCGCGGTGACCAGTGGTACAGCACTCGCTGCAGCGGCGGCGCCCGATCCGCTGAATTCTGGCGACACCGCATGGATGATCACTTCGAGTGCCCTGGTGCTCCTGATGACCATTCCGGGCCTTGCATTGTTTTACGCAGGGATGGTGCGCAAGAAGAATATGCTTGCGACCGCGGCGCAGAGCTTTGGCGCCACCGCGATCATCACCGTATTGTGGATGGTGATCGGTTACTCGGCGGCGTTCACGTCGAATTCCAACAGCCATTTGAATCAGTTCATCGGCGGCTTCAATTACTTTCTGCTCGCGCCTATGGGATTGAAATCGGTCAGCCCGCTGGCAGGAACCATTCCTGAATCCGTTTACATGTTCTTCCAGATGACCTTCGCGATCATTACGCCGGCGCTCATCGCCGGCGCGATTGCGGACCGCATGAAGTTCTCGGCCTTCATGTGGTTCATGTCGCTTTGGCTGCTGCTCATCTACTGCCCCATCGCTCACTGGGTTTGGGGCGGTGGCTGGCTCGGCACGATGGGGGCTCTCGACTACGCAGGTGGAACAGTCGTGCATCTGAACGCCGGCACCGCGGGGCTCGTCGCATGTCTCATGCTCGGCAAGCGGGTTGGTTACGGTCACGAGAACATGGCACCACACAACCTACTCTTCGCCCTGATCGGCGCATCGCTGTTGTGGGTTGGTTGGTTCGGCTTCAATGCCGGTTCGGCTGTGACGGCGGGATACAACGCGGGCATGGCGGCGGCTGCGACACAGATCGCAACCGCGGCGGCAGCCCTCGGCTGGGTGTTCATGGAATGGATTGTCAACAAGAAGCCCTCCGTACTTGGCATGATCTCCGGGGCTGTGGCCGGTCTTGTGGCGATAACTCCAGCTTCAGGCTTCGTAGATGCGCTGGGATCGCTTTACATCGGCATCGCTGCGGGCGTGGTCTGCTATTTTGCTTCGGTCTGGGTGAAGCGTTGGCTCGGTTATGATGATGCCCTCGACACTTGGGGGGTGCATGGCGTGGGCGGAGCGTTGGGTGCTCTGTTGACAGGCGTCTTCGCCAAAAACGCAATAAACTCGGCCAGCAAAGGATGGATCTACGATGGCAATGGCCATCAGATGCTGATCCAGTTTTACGACGTCGCCGCGGTGTTTGTGTATTGCGCGTTTGGCACGTTCGTCATTTTGAAAGTCATCGATCTGGTGATCGGCATCCGTGTCTCCAAGGAAGCGGAAATCGAAGGCCTCGATTACACGCAACACGGCGAGACCATTCACGGCTAGCGGTTCAGCGATATCCTTCCCGAACTGGGGCGCCCCGAAAAGGGCGCCCCTTTTTCGAGTTGGCCACTCCGCGCTCTGTGCTGACGCATCATGCCGCACGACGCAATATTCACTGGCGAAATAAGGCATGGCGCGTTAACAGCGACGCCTTCCTTTCCGGCGCGGGGCTGGGGGCAAACAAACCGACAAAGGGATGAAATCATGATCATGACAAAAGTCTTGCCGCTTGCGGCAGCGCTGACGATGTTGTCCGCCACCGCGTTCGCAAATGACTGGAGTGGTCTCTATCTCGGGGCAGAAGCCGGGGCGCAATTCAGCAACACGCAGTTCTCGCTTCCAGGGGATGAAGACGACGTGCTTTTGCAGTCGCATAACAACAAGACATCGTTCATTGGCGGCGGCATCATCGGATACAACTGGGTCGACGGCACGACGCTCTTTGGCATCGAGGCCGATATGACCAATGGCGACAAGGCTCGCGTCACTGCGTGCAATGTCGAAGACGGCTGCTTCACGTCAGAGCACGATTCCTTCACGACGTTTAACAATGTCAAGACGAACTGGAGCGGACGCCTGCGTGCGCGGCTGGGCATGACAGATGGCGACATGCTTTATTATGCCGCCGCCGGGTACAGCCGCGCCGATACGAGATTGTCTCTCGTCGGGCTCTGCTACGATGAAACCGACCCGACGGTCCCCACGATCTACAACTTCGGGCGCTCGAAGAACCTCTCGGGCTTCAATCTCGCTATCGGCGCTGAACGTGCGCTTGGGGAACATTTCTTCGTTCGCGTCGAATATCTCTACGAGGATTTCGGCGAAACGACGTACAAGGGCGCTGCGCCGGAATGGAATGATCGCCGCATTTCCATCGATCACAACGACATTCGGGTTGCTGCTGCTTATAAATTCTAATTCAGATATCGAGTTTGAAGTAGGGCGCTCCGTTCGGAGCGCCCTTTTTCTTGCATATTCGGAATCCGCAAGAATTCGTGAGCGGTGACAGAGGCGGCGATGTGATTGTCTCCATTCGGGAGGACTGCATGGCTGGCAAGATCATCGTGCGCGACGCGCGCAAAGGCGATATTGCGGATTGGGAGCCGTTATGGGACGGCTACACGCGCTTTTATGAGCGTGAGCCGGATCCGGCGATCACCGCAATGCTCTGGCAGCGCGCGTTCGATCCGTATGAGCCGATCCACATTCTGGTGGCGGAAATGGATGGCAAGATTGTTGGCATCGTTCACTACCTTTTTCATCGTAGCACTTCGCTGATCGCGCCCGTTTGTTATCTGCAAGACCTGTTCACGGCGGAAAACCTGCGCGGTAGCGGCGTGGGACGCGCATTGATCGAAGCTGTCTATGCGAAGGCGAAGGAAGCCGGCGCGGCGCGGGTTTATTGGCTGACGCACGAAACCAACACAACCGCGATGCTGCTTTATGACAACGTCGCGGAGAAGTCCGGCTTCCTGCAATATCGCAAAGCCATCGTTTGAGCATTTCCGCCTTGCTCGAACGCGACTGGACGGCAGAGTCATCGCGCGGTTAGCATTCGGCCTTCGAAAAGAGGCTCGTTCATGTTTCCCGGCCGACTAGCTGCTCTGCCGCCGTCTTCGTTCGCGATGCTGTCGAGCCTGCTCGATCACGAAAAGCCTGGCGCGCCAGTGGTGAGTCTCGCCGTTGGCGATCCGCGCGGCAGTGTTCCGGACTTTGTGACGGAAGCGTTGAACAGGCATGCAAGTCAGTTCGGCGAATATCCACCGATCAATGGGACTGCGGATTGGCGTGAAGCCGTAGCGTTGTGGCTGCGCCGGCGTTTCGAACTCCCTGATGCCGCCATCGATCCGGAGAAGAACGTTTTGCCGCTGAATGGCACGCGCGAAGGTCTGTTCCTCGCTCCGTTCATCGTCACGCCAGAGAAAAAAGCCGGTGCACGGCCCGCGATTCTTCTGCCCAATCCGTTTTATCAATGTTATGCGGCAGCGATTTTGGCGGCGGGCGCCGAGCCAGTGTTCGTACCCGCAACGGCCGCAACGAATTTCCTTCCCGACTATGCGTCGCTGCCGAAAGAAACGCTCGAGCGCACGGTCGCGGTTTACATCTGCTCGCCGTCCAACCCCGAAGGCGCGGCGGCCGACGAGAAATACTGGCGCGAATTGTTCGCGCTCGCCGATCGCTATGATTTCACCGTCTTTGCCGACGAGTGCTATGCCGACATCTATTTCGACAAGAAGCCGCTTGGCGCTCTCACCGCGCGATATCGGCAAACCGGCTCGTTCGAACGGCTGCTGACATTTCACTCATTGTCGAAACGATCCTGCCTGCCCGGCCTTCGATCGGGCATCGTCGCGGGCGATGCGAAACTGATGGCGACCTTCCGAAGCTTTCGCAACTACGCCGGTCCGCAAGTGCCAATGCCCGTCCTGGCCGCCAGCGCCGCCGCCTGGCGCGATGAGACGCATGTCGAAGCCAATCGCTCGACGTATGCGGAGCGCTTCGCTGTCGCCAAACGCCTGCTCGGCAACCGGGCCGGCTTTCGCATCCCCGATGGCGGATTCTTTCTGTGGCTGGATGTCAGCGACGGCGTCTCCGTGACACAAAAACTTTGGCGCGAGGCGGGCATCCGGGTACTGCCCGGCGCCTATATGGGCCGCGAAATTGAACCCGGAAAAACCCAGTCAAATCCTGGGTTTCCATACATTCGCGTGGCGCTCGTTAGCGATTTATCAACCATTACGACGGCACTCGAAAGTATGGGCGAAATTTTGAGTGGAGTGGGGTCATGAGCGCGTCGCGACGGGCGATGGGCGTCTATCAGCCGCGCAATCGCAAAGCAGCACTTTCGGATGCGCTTGCGGAAGGCCGCCGTTCTTTGGCGCGCTTGGTCAATGTCGCGGTGATGCGCGGCGCCGGTGGGCTTCTGTTCCTGGGCGCTGCCGCTGCCTTCCTGGCTCTGCTGAGCTATCACGCTGGCGATGCCAGTCTGAACACCGCAACGGGCAACACGCCGTCGAATTTGTTCGGTGGCTTGGGCGCGACGGCCGCAGATCTTCTGCTGCAGACATTCGGCATCGCTTCGATCGCGTTTCTCGCGCCACCCGCCTTTTGGGGCATCCGCGCGCTGACTGGAAAGCATCTCTCTTACGCGATGTGGCGAGCATTCGCTTGGCCGCTCGGCACTGTGCTGCTAGCCGCGGGCCTCGGCATCATCCCTGGGCCCGAAAGCCTTCCGACAAGAGGCGCCGGTGGATTGATCGGACTTGCTGCTGTCGGTCTGACCTCGCATGCCGCGAAAGTTTATGGCGAAGGCTGGATCGGCGTGGTGTTACCGCTGTTGCTGCTGATCGTGGGACTACCGCTCAGTTTCCTCGCCACCGGGATTCACTTCGGCCGCTTTATGCGCGGCGCTGCCAATGTCCCGGCGTTCGTCATGTGGGTCGGCGGGATGTTGAAGATGCCGAACTTCGCGCTCAAGGCGAGCCGCGAGTATGAGCACGACACCGACGAAGAGCACAATTACGAGATTGAAGACGATGAGAATGATTCCGAAGGCTATGGTCTCGCCGTTGCGCCTGAGCCGATAGCGGCGTCTGCCCGTGATGTTGGCCGAGCACTGCGGGTCAAGCGCGACGAACCGCGCAAAAAACCTGTCACGGCATCGAAACCATCGCGCCAGCCCGCACTCGAGCTCAGCAACAGCGAATACCAGCTGCCATCGCTGAGCCTTTTGGCCGAGCCGGTGCGCATGCACGATGCCACCACGCTCTCCGATGAAGCTTTGGAAGAAAACGCGCGCATGCTGGAAGCGGTGCTCGCCGATTTCGGCGTGCGCGGACGTATCGTTGCCGTGCGTCCAGGCCCGGTCGTCACGCTTTACGAATTCGAACCTGCCGCGGGTGTGAAATCCGCGCGCGTGATCTCTCTGTCCGATGACGTCGCGCGTTCCATGAGCGCGGTCGCCGCGCGTATCGCCGTCATTCCCGGCCGCAACGTGATGGGCATTGAGTTGCCGAACCAAAATCGCGAGACGGTTTATCTGCGTGAGTTGTTGTCGGCGCCGGAATTCGAGAAGGCACGCGCGCCGCTCACGCTCGCGCTGGGCAAAACCATCGGCGGCGAGCCGGTGATGGCCGACCTCGCGAAGATGCCGCACTTACTGATCGCGGGCACGACCGGCTCGGGCAAGTCCGTCGGGCTCAACACGATGATCTTGTCGCTGCTCTATCGCATGCCGCCAGAGTTGTGCCGCCTCATCATGATCGATCCGAAGATGCTAGAATTGTCCGTCTATGACGGCATCCCGCATTTGCTGTCGCCAGTCGTGACCGATCCGAAGAAAGCCGTCGTCGCGCTCAAATGGGCCGTGCGCGAGATGGAAGACCGTTATCGCAAAATGTCCAAGCTCGGCGTGCGCGGCGTGGAGGCATTCAACGATCGCGTTCGCAAGGCGAAAGAAAAAGGCGAGACGCTCAAGCGCACCGTCCAGACGGGTTTCGACCGCGAGACGGGCAAGCCTATCTACGAAGACGAAGTGCTCGACCTTGAGCCGATGCCCTACATCGTTCTCGTCGTCGACGAAGTGGCAGACCTGATGATGATTTCCGGTAAAGAGATTGAAGGCGCCGTGCAACGCCTCGCCCAAATGGCGCGTGCGGCCGGCATCCATCTCATTGCCGCGACACAGCGCCCGTCGGTGGACGTGATCACCGGCACGATCAAAGCGAACTTCCCGACGCGTATCTCCTTCCAGGTCACATCGAAGATCGACAGCCGCACCATTCTGGGCGAGCAAGGCGCCGAACAATTGCTCGGCCAGGGCGACATGCTGCACATGATGGCCGGAGGCCGCATCCGGCGCATCCACGGCCCATTCGTCACCGATCACGAAGTCGAAGATGTGGTGCGCTTCCTAAAATCGCAGGGCGTTCCGGAATATCTGGACGCTGTCACCGAAGACCCCGAAGAAGATGGTGATGACCCGTTCGCGTCGCTTGGCGGCGGCAACGGGCAATCCGGCGACGATCTGTACGACAAAGCCCTCGCGATCGTGGCGCGCGATCGCAAACCCACCATCTCCTACATCCAGCGGCGGTTGGAGATTGGCTACAATCGTGCGGCGCGGCTGGTCGAACGGATGGAAGACGAAGGCGTCATCTCCAAGCCCAATCACAAGGGCCTGCGCGAAGTTCTTCTGCCAGATCACAACTAGGGTCGAAGGCTCTCCCCAAACGCGCGCGAACGCTTATATTGGTTGCGCAGTGTTTGCGGAGTTCTCATGTCCTACATCGACCAGTCGCTCGGCCAGGGCGAGAAGATCGTCGCGCGGGCGCATTTTTCCTGGTGGTACAGTTTCAAGGCGTGGGCTGCGCTCATCCTGCTTGGCTGGGTGATCATCGGCATCATCATCTTCTTCTCCATGATGATCCGCCGCTGGACGACGGAGATCGGCGTCACCACCCATCGTTTTGTCGAGAAGACCGGATTGTTCTCTCTGCACACCAATGAGATCGCACTGCCGAACATCGAAGGCGTCAAGGTCGAGCAGAGCTTCTGGGGCCGTATCCTGAATTACGGACACATCCGTATCGAAGGCACCGGCGTCGATGCCTTCGTCATTCCCGACATCCAGGACCCCATCGGCTTTCGCGCGGCGATTGAATCGGCAAAATCCAGCGTCGCGAAATAATTTTATGCCGCTGTTTCGCGCGGCCGAAGCGCAAGCTGGATGAGAAGTCCAGCCACGGCGCACGCCGCCATAATGCAAGCGAGCGGGACAGGCGAGAGCGCGGTCTCCAATCCCATCGCGAGCGAGACGACAAACCCGACAACAAACATGAATGTTCCGAGCAAGGCGCTCGCCATTCCGGCGTTCGTGGCGTAGTGGCGCATCGCCGCGCCCGCCGACATCGGATTGATCGCGCCGTTGAAGGAAAGAAATAACAAGAGCGCCGCGCCAAGACCGTACACGCCTCCGACCCTGCTCCACGCCACAGCGAGCAGAATGGCGGCGGCAAACAAATGGGCAACTTGCGCTTGCAGCATCACATGTTCTGGCATACGGCCCTTCACGTAGCGCGCCGCGAGTTGCGCGGTGCCGATGAGCCCTGCCGCATTGATCGCGAAGAACCATCCGAAATTCTGTGGCC
>DASZML010000188.1:0-4985 GCA_035551875.1 Rhizomicrobium sp. | reverse complement strand
AAGCTGTTCGTCATTCCGGGCACCAAGATCTATCAGGGCATGGTGATCGGCGAGCATTCCCGCGATAACGATCTTGATGTGAATCCGCTGAAAGCCAAGCAGCTCACCAACATCCGCACGACATCGAAAGACGAAGCGGTGCGCTTGACGCCCATCGTGCCGATGACGCTGGAGCAGGCGATCGCCTACATCGAAGACGACGAACTCGTCGAAGTGACCCCGCAATCCATCCGCCTGCGCAAGCGCGCGCTGCTGCCGCACTTACGCAAGCGCGCGAAGGCGGAAGTGGAGTAGATCTAGCCCGAACGACATCACACATTGGACTGTCATGGCCCGCAAAAACGGGCCGCCCAGATGGTGCCGACGCTTACCTTTCGAGAGTAGCAGCGCGTCAACTGGGTGGCCCACTCTCCGGTGGGCCATGACAATTTGGAATGGTGTGAGGCTACTTTGCCTTCGCTTTCAACCCCAGCCGGCCCGCGATGATGTTGTCGACCATGCGTTTGGGCAGGTGGCCAGTGATGAAATCCTGAAGGCCGTTCGGCGACACGGTGTAGTGCACCTTGGGGTTCTTCAGCGTCAGCGCTTCGTAGACTTGATTGCCGATCTTCTCTGGCGGTAATCCCTTGCGGCCAAGATCGAGCATGTATTTTTTGATCGTCGTCATCGACGCCGCATAGACTGTGTTGTCATAGCGCGTCGTGTCGATTTGATCGGCTTTGTCCCAGATCGGCGTCGCGACCGCGCCGGGCGCGACCACGATCACATCGATGCCGAAGATCATCAGCTCGCGGCGCAGTGATTCCGAAAATCCTTCGAAACCGAACTTGCTGGCGTTGTAGGGGCCCATGAAAGGATTTGCGTTGCGCCCACCGACATTCGTGATGTTGACGATGCGGCCCTTATCGCCGTGCCGCGAAGGATCGGTGCCGAGCAACGGCGCGAACGCTTGCGTGACGATGAGCTGCCCGGTGAGGTTCACATCCAGCTGCTGACGAAACTCATCGACGTCGAGATAGAGCAGGGGTCCTGCCACCGCGATGCCGGCATTGTTGACCAAGCCGCCCAGCGTGTCATTGCCGAGTGCTGCCGACACTTGCTCCGCACCCCACTTCACTGCGGCTGCATCGGTCACGTCGAAGATTAGCGGCGTGAAGTTCGCGCCGAATTCTTTCGAGAGCCGGTCGGCATCGGCCTGTTTGCGCACGCTGCCGAACACGCGCCAGCCCTTGGCCGTCAGAACTTTCGCGCAACCCCATCCGATGCCCGTGGAGGCACCCGTCACCACAGCGCTTTTCATTCGTTTCCCCTTCCAATAAGCCTTCACCACTATAGCGCCTTCGGAGATTCGCGGCATGAGCAGGATCGACGCCAAAACGCTGGCCTTCGCGAACCGGCTGGCGGACGCGGCCGGAACGGTCATCCGCCCCTATTTCCGCAAACGCATCGACGTGATCGACAAGGGGGCAACGGGACCGAAGCCGGTGTTCGATCCCGTAACCGAAGCGGACCGCAGTGCCGAAGATGCCATGCGCAAGTTGATCCACGCCGAGCGGCCTAAAGACGGCATTTTGGGTGAAGAGCGCGGGCATGAGGAGGGCGAAAGTGGGTTCACCTGGATTCTCGATCCTATTGATGGCACACGCGCGTTCATCACCGCGCGTCACACTTGGGGCACGTTGATTGCGCTGCATGATGGCGATGCGCCGGTGCTCGGCATCATCGATCAACCGGTCCTCGGTGAACGCTTCATCGGTCATGATGGCAAGGCGGAGATGGTGACGGCGAAGGATCGTCATCGTCTCAAGACACGGGCCTGCGCATCGCTATCGTCGGCCGTCGTTTCAACGACGCATCCTTGGGGCTACTTCGGCAAGAAGCAGCGCAAATCGTTCGAAGCGCTGTGTGCGGCCGCGCGCATGAGCTACTTCGGCGGCGACTGTTATGGCTACGCGCTTCTCGCGATGGGATTTATCGATATTGTCGCGGAAGGCCGGCTCGCGGCGTGGGATGTCGCGGCGCTTATTCCGATCATCGAAGGTGCGGGCGGCGTCGTCACCGACTGGAACGGCAAACCGTTCGAACTGGGCGGCAATGTTCTTGCCTGCGGCGACGCGCGCGTGCATCGCGAAGCTATAAAGATATTGAAAGACAAACGCTGAATCCCACGCAAGTGTGATGCCGCGTGATGAGGCATCGACGACAGGTTAGAGGGAACCGGCAACCGTGGTAGTCGGTTATTGCCTGGCAAACTTCAACCGAAACATATCTCCGGTGATTCCGAACTGGTTGCATGTTCTGTCGATCATCGCCTTGGCGGGCGGCTTCGCTTGCGCCGCCGCAATCCTCGCCGATGAAATCAACCATCCCCAGCATATGTGGATCATGAATGTCGTATGGCCGGTGGTGGCCCTGTTCGGCACCGTCCTGACGCTTTGGGCCTATTTTCGTTTTGGGCGCCTTGCAACGCATGAGAACGCGGAACGCGCGAGAGGCAATGCTTCTCACAACGAAAGAATTACGCCGTTTCCCGTGATGGTCGGCAAAGCCGCAGCGCATTGTGGAAGCGGGTGCTGTTTGGGCGATATCTGTGCAGAATGGCTCGCGTTCGCCTTGCCGAGTGTTGCCATCGCCTTCGGATGGCACTCGCTTTTCAGCGAGAAAATGTTTGCTGTCTGGATTGTCGATTACATTTTCGCCTTTGCGCTGGGGATTCTGTTCCAGTACTTCACGATCCAGCCAATGCGAAAACTGCCGGTCGGAGCAGGCATCATTCAGGCGCTCAAGGTTGACACCTTATCGTTATCCGCGTGGCAGATCGGGATGTATGGGTTCATGGCCCTTGCACAGTTTGTTATATTTCGATCGCTCTTCCACACGCGGCTGGAAGTCAACAGCACTGAATTTTGGTTCATGATGCAAATCGCGATGTTGGCCGGGTTCGTGACGAGCTATCCGGTGAACTGGTGGCTTCTTCGCGCAGGGATCAAGGAAAAAATGTAAGGCTCATCGCCGACGCGCCTTACGCCCGTGGCAGTTTCAAGCGGTGCTGCCGAGTTTTATCAGATGAAATATCGGCGAGTTTCAAACAAACTTGCCGACGAAACCATCGAACGCGGCCCAGAAATCGGTGCGGACCGGATCGCTTTCCATCAGGATTTCGTGCTCCGAGTCCGGCATGTCGTGGAGCTGTCCGTTCGGGAGCCATTTCACGAATTCATGTTCGGCCGTGACATCGACAATCCGGTCTTGTCCCGGCGCACAGATCAGAACCGGCGTTGTGATCGCCTTCGCGTAAGAGGGTGTCATCATCGTGGCCATGCTGAGCGTTGCCTGTTTCAACCAGCCCCAGGTCGGGCCGGCCAGACGCAGATCGGGATGGATCTTCAGAAAATCCTGCGTGCGCTGAAAGCGTGCGCGATCGGTCGTCACCAGTTGCGTATCGAAGTTGACGATGTGCGGGTCGCGCTGATCCATGCCCCAGATCCAGTCGCTGCCCTTACCTATCCAGTTCTGCACGTTGCACATGAAATTCGCGAGCCAGCGCGGATAGCCGCGCGTCAGCGCGCGCAGCATCGGCGCCGATAGCACCGCGCATTTGAATGCGTTTGGTCTGTCATGCATCGCGCGCAACGCAATGTGACCGCCCATCGAATGCGCGAGAATAATCGGTTGCGCATCGCCCAGCGGATTCACCACCTGATCCATGAATGCCCAGAGCGCGGTGTCATAGGCGCTGAAGTTTGCGATATGCGCTTTCAACGCATCGGGCAGCAGCCGATACGAACCGCCTTGTCCCGGCCAGTCGAGTGTCGCGACGGTGAAGCCGCGGCTCTGCAACTCACCGATCACTTCGAGATACTTCTCGATGAACTCGGTCTGCCCATGCAGCAACACGCAAACGCCGCGCCCGGTTTTTCCGGACGCGGCGTCGAACACCTGACAACGAAGGCGGTTGCCTTCGGCGGTCGTGATGAAGCGCGGCTCTGTCATCCCGTCTGGGAGATCAGCCGCGCGCCTTGGCGAGGATCGGGCCGAGCTTCATGGCCAGGCCCATATCGCCTGCCACGCGCAGCTTGCCCTGCATGAATGCGCTCGTACCATCGAGTTCGCCCTTCACCATTTTCTCGAAATCGGAAAGCGCGACGGAAATCGTCGTGTCGGCGTTCTTGCCGGCACCGTCCGAAACGGTGTTCGGTGTCGACTTGCCGTCGACGAGAACGCTGCCCGGCTCGCCGAAATCGAACTTGAGCGTGCCGCCGAGGCCGGAATTGTCGCCGATCGCGGTGCCCATCTGCGAGATGATCTGCTGAACTTCTGCCGAGGCCATGAATGTCGTCCTTCCCAGTTGAAAAACCCCACCGGCGCCGCCCCTTGGACGTTTCGCCAGTTCTTTGGGGAGGAATATGAGCATTTGTCATTAACCGGCACAACTCCCGCGCGTCCTGTGATTTTGGGACATGACGCGTGGCACGTTGGGGCTTTAAGCTGCCCTTGCCGAAGCATCGGGGTTGCTTGTGGGTGTAGCCGATCGTGCGACTGTTCTCGCGTTTCTGAAATCCAATGAATCTTCCGACGCGCTCGATATTGCGGGCCAGCGCGAGCGCATGGACAAGCTCTCAGAGTTCTTTCCCGTGCCGGAAGGAACGAGCGTCGAAACAGCGAGCGTCGGTGGTGTGAAGGGCGAATGGGTGCGCGCGAAAAATGTGCGCAAGGATGCGACGCTGCTTTATCTGCATGGCGGCGGTTATGTCGTCGGCTCGCCAAAATCGCATCGCCATCTCGTCGCGGCGTTGAGCGAGGCTACGGGCATCAGCGTATTCGCCGCCGACTATCGAATGGCGCCGGAGCATCCATTTCCGGCAGCCGTCGATGATGGCGTCGCCGCTTACAAGGGTTTGATCGATTCCGGTTTGTCGCCGTCGAAGCTCGCTATCGCGGGCGACAGCGCAGGCGGTGGTCTCACGATGGCGACGTTGCTCGCC
>DASZML010000187.1:0-3788 GCA_035551875.1 Rhizomicrobium sp. | reverse complement strand
ATGCCCGCGCTGCTTCTCGCGACAGCATTGTCGCGTCTTGCGGTGCGCATGTTCTCGCTCGCGATCGTGCTCTATGCCCTGGAGCGATTTCACTCGCCAGTTCTGGCGGGTTGGGTTGGTTTCGCGTCGATCGTGCCGGGTCTGCTTGTCAGTCCCATCGCCGGTGCCGCGCTGGATCGCGTCGGACCTGTCTTCGCCATCGTGATCGACATGGCGACAAGCACCGTGTTGATGCTCGCGATGATCCTCGCCGATGCGCTGGGATTGGCGTCGCCCGCCGCGCTGATGGCGCTTGTCGCGCTTTATTCGCTCACCAACCCGCTCAGCCGTTCGGGAATACGCACGTTGCTCCCCCGCCTCGTGTCGTCAGACCAGCTGGATACTGCGAATGCGCTCGATACCGCGATCTATGCTGTTACCGATGTGATTGGGCCGGGTTTGGCGGGCGTGATTATCGGCTTCAGCGGTGCATTGCCTGCACTCATCGTTATCGCGCTGATCTTTGGCATTGCCGCCGTTGCTACTGCGCGCATCCGGCATGTCGGCGCAGCGCAGCGAACGACACAACAATCGTTCCTGCGTGAGGCGCTCGATGGCGTGGTAGTTGTGTTCCGGCAACCGACCTTGCGAACCCTGGCATTGTCCTACTCGTTGCATCAGGTCACGTGGGGTGTCCTTGTCATCGCAGTTCCTGTCTTGTCGCTCCGCCTGTTTGCCGCGAGCCAAGCGGACGCGGTCACCGGCTTTCTATGGGCCGCGTCGGGCATTGCGGGTGGCGTCGGCGCACTTGTCGCCGGGCACCTGCGCGTGTTGGGGCGCGAGCGGCGCATCATGGCGCTGGGAATGTTGATCGCAGCTTTTGCCTGCTGGCCCGTGGCGCCAAGTCTTGGCATCGCGGGACTCGTGTTTGCGCTGATCATCGTGGGAGCCGTGAGCGGACCTGTCGATGTTGGCCTCCTCACGTTGCGGCAGCGCCGAACCGATCCGGCAAAACTTGGACGCGTGCTTTCCGTGTCGATGAGTCTCAACGTTGCGGGCTTTCCCATCGGCTCGGCGCTTGCCGGTGTTCTCATTACGCGCTCGCTGGATGCCACGTTTGCGATCGCCGCCGCGGCCTCGTTGCTCGGAAGCCTGGCCGTTCTGATGATCCCGCATGACGAAGTCACGCGTTCGTCACCGCCAGCGAATTGACACGCGGAACGGCGGAGGAACCATCCGCGACGAAGGGCGAAGGGGATGTCCTGGGATGGTCGCGCCGCAAAATACTGGCGAGTGGTGGTGTGAGGCGTAGTAGCTCGCAGAATAAGCATCCTGTCGCCCTGTATCAGAGAAGCCCATCAGTGATCGCCGCGCAGGCGCGCCAACATATGTAAAGACTCTTTACAGTTCTGCTTTTTACTAATTTCGCGACCAGCAAAAACGGCAGGAATCCGCAGATTTCCGATGGCATGCATCGTGCTTTGAGTTCCCTGGGTGTTTGGGGTGTTTTGCCATGATCGGCACGAAATCACGTTTTGGCGCGGTGCTGTTGGGCGCGCTCGGAATCGCGGCGGCGGTCGCGCTGCCAGCGTCGGCGACTCCTCTTTGCCAAGGCGTGACGAGCTGCATTGTCGGCGGCACGACATACACGGAAACGGGCGGGACCAGCACTGCCACACAAACCTTCCTCGCTTCGTTTTCAACTGGAAATCAGAGCAATGCGACCATAGCGGCCGAAGTTTTGGGATTCTTGTCGAACGATGGATTCACCGGTGTGATGTATCTGGGCCGTCAAGACGGTTCAGGTCTCGTTGATGGGGACGGCGTTTCGGTCGTCGGAACAGGCAATCTGACCGGAACCTGGTCTTTCACGCCGGGAACGACTGGCGACATCGCAGAGTTCGTCGCCATTCACGCCGGCGGTGGTCAAACGGACTATCTCTATGAGTTCGTGACCCCCGGCACGTCTGGCTCATGGGCCACGCTGAACGGACACGGTCTTTCGAACTTCGATTTGTTCGGCGCTGCTGCATCCGTGCAAGTGCCGGAACCGCCGACCATCGCGATACTGGGTGGTGCATTCTTGATGCTTGCAAGCTTTGGCGCGATGCGCCGCAAGCTGATACCGAAAAAGTCTGCTGCTTAATACCGGCAGCTTTTTCTAGGTTCACCTGACTTAGCCTTAGCCGGTCGCGGATTTATCGCCACGAGCCGTGCGGCGTTGCGCGTGAATGAACGCTTAACGTCGGCCTCGCGCGTAATCCACAGATCCTAAACGGTTTGGCCCTAATGCTTTTGGCCTCACACTCTCGCCGCGCGCGCGGATTCGCTGAAGGGCAGGCTTATGGACCCCATCGACATGCTGGTGATCGGCAGCGGACCGGCGGGGCGGCGCGCGGCTGTGCAGTCGGCCAAGCTCGGCAAATCCGTGCTGGTGGTGGATCGCGGCAAGCGGCTCGGTGGCGTGTCGGTGCATACCGGCACCATTCCCTCCAAGACGTTGCGCGAAACCGTTTTGAATCTCAGCGGCTGGCGCGAGCGCGAATTTTACGGCCGCGGCTATCGCGTCAAGCAGATCATTTCCTCCGGCGATTTGCTGGAGCGTTTGCAGAAGACGCTCGATCACGAAGTCGAAGTTCTGCAGCACCAGTTCATGCGCAACACGGTGCGCAGCCTTTTCGCCACCGCAAAGTTTCTCGGCCCGAACCGCGTGCAGTTCACCACCGACGCGGGTGAGGTGAGCGAAGCCGATTTCGATCACGCGCTGATCGCATCCGGCACGCATCCGCATCGCCCGCAAAATGTGCCGTTCGACGGCAAGCGCATTCTCGACAGCGACGAGATTCTCAATCTCGAACATCTGCCGCGCACTTTGACGGTGATCGGCGGCGGCGTAATCGGCGTCGAATACGCCACGATCTTCTCCGCGCTTGATGTGCCGGTGACGCTCATCGAATCCCGCGACACGATTCTGGATTTCGTCGACCGCGAGATCGTTGACGATTTCATCCATCAGATGCGCGATCGCGGCATGACGATCCGGCTCGGCAGCGCGGTGAAAGAGATTGTCTCCGCGCCCGATCATGTCGGCGTCACGCTGGAAGATGGACGGCGCATCAAGACGGAGATGTTGCTCTACGCCGCGGGCCGTTCGGGCAATGTTGAAGGCCTGGGGCTGGAGAACCTCGGTATCGAGGCCGATAGCCGCGGGCGCCTGAAGGTCAATCCGCACACCTATCAAACCAGCGTGCCGCATATCTATGCCGCTGGCGACATCATCGGCTTTCCGAGTCTGGCGTCGACATCGATGGAGCAGGGCCGCGTCGCCGCGTGCCACGCGTTCAAGATGAAATTGCCGCCGTCACCCGAGACGTTTCCCTATGGCATCTATGCCGTGCCGGAGATTTCCACCGTCGGGCAAGCCGAAGAACAGGTGCGCGCCAGCGGTGTTGCGTATGAATGCGGCATCGCGCGCTTCCGCGAAACATCGCGCGGCCACATCATGGGCGTGAACTCCGGATTCCTGAAGCTGATCTTCGCGCTCGATACGCGCCGGTTGCTTGGCGCGCATATCGTCGGCGAAGGCGCGACGGAGCTGATCCATATCGGTCAGGCGGTCATCAACCTGCACGGCACGGTGGATTTCTTCGTCGAGAACACCTTCAATTATCCGACACTTGCGGAAGGCTACAAAATCGCCGGCCTCGACGCCTGGAACCGCATGGGCGCTGCGTAGTCAAATCACCACGGCAGCGGACCTTCGTCGCTGGTGTAGCTGGCGGTCGGTGCGGCGTTTTCGGCAAGGGCGA
>DASZML010000186.1:0-5341 GCA_035551875.1 Rhizomicrobium sp. | reverse complement strand
CCGGGCGGCAAATACGTCGCCAAGGATATGTGGGAAGCCGGCGGCGTGCCGATGCTCATGCGCGCGTTGCTCGATGCAGGCCTACTGCACGGCGATTGCATCACCGTCACTGGCAAGACCGTCGCGGAAAACCTGAAGGATGTGAAGTTCAATCCGAATCAAGACGTAATGGTCGAGGTGAAGAATGCGCTCGCGCCGACCGGCGGCGTTGTTGGCCTGAGAGGCAATCTTGCGCCCGAAGGCGCTATCGTGAAGGTCGCTGGCCTGAAACACACACACCACAAAGGTCCGGCGCGCGTATTCAACTGCGAGGAAGATGCGTTCGCGGCCGTCCAAGCGCGCAATTACAAAGAAGGCGATGTCATCGTCATCCGCTACGAAGGACCGAAGGGTGGCCCCGGCATGCGCGAAATGCTTTCGACGACCGCCGCGATCTACGGGCAGGGCATCGAGAACATCGCGCTGATCACCGACGGACGCTTCTCCGGTGGGACACGGGGGCTATGCGTCGGGCATGTCGGCCCGGAGGCGGCGGATGCTGGACCTATCGGCCTTCTCAAAGACGGCGACATCATCACCATCGATGCCGATAAGGGTACGATGGATGTAGATCTATCCGACGCTGAGTTCGAAGCACGACGCAAGGCTTGGAAGCCGAAAGCGCCCGCGTTCAAATCCGGCGCTCTCGCGCGTTACGCGAAGAATGTCGGCCCCGCGCGGTACGGCGCACTGACAACGCCCGGCGCTGCGGATGAGGTGCGCTGCTACGCGGACATCTGATGGTCAGGTGACCATCACCGGATGGACTTTCTGGCCGGGATCGAGACGCTCGGCGCCGCGCACAATCACACGCGAACCGGCGCGGACAAGACCTTTAACTTCAACCAGCGTGCCGTCCTCCGTTCCGGTTTCAACGGCAATGCGCTGCGCCTTGTCCTTAGCATCGACGGTGAAGATGTAGGTATTGTCTTCCCGCAGCACGAGCGCGTCGCGCGGAACGGCGAGAACGTCACGTGCTTGGGATTCCGGCACGAGAACTTTCGCGGCATCGCCGACATAAGCCACGCCATCTGGCAAGGTCACACGGACTTCAATTGTCCGGCTCGCGATGTCGCCGACGGGAACGATCGCGCGCAATGTTGACGGTACAGCTTTGCCACCCACCATGACCGTCAGGGGCATGCCTTCGTGCAAATAGCGCGATGAGTCGATCGGGATTTGCGCACTCACTTCCATGGCATTCAGTTCGACCAGGCGAACGATGTCTTTCCCGACGGTCGCATACTCGCCCACATTGATAAGACGTGCAGCCACGCGGCCGGCGAAGGGTGCACGAATCTGGCTGTGTGCGAATTGATATTGCGAATGATGAAGTGACGCTTGCGCTTGCGCCAGCGCCGCGGCATCCATATCCCGGGTCGAGACCGCCTGATCGCGTGTGCTGTGCGCGATGGCTTGCTGATTGAACAAATTTTGCATGCGCGCCGCTTGTTCGCGATCGTAGTTCAGTTGCGCAGAAAGCCGCATGACATTCGCTTTGTCGGATGCCAGCTGCATCCCGATGACGTCGCTATCGATCTTGGCCACGACATCGTTTTGTTTGACGGCGCTTCCAACTTCCGCCACCCACGACACACGGCCTTCGACTTCGGATGCGAGATGCGAGTCATTTCGCGCGACCACCGATCCGGGCAGCGCCATTTTTGGTGCCATGTGCACGACTTTTGCGGTAGCGACGCCGACCGATGGAACGCTTGGCGTTTGCTGCGCCAAGGAAGGTGTGGTGGCAATCAACGCGACTGCGGCAAGAGATAGTCGAACTTTGGTCATTGTCTTACTCAGCGGCTTCTCTGTGTGGGTTGGCGGGGGTCAACGGTGATTGGCGAAGTGCGATCGGTTGTTCGCCCAACCGCAACATCGCGGGCATGAGTACAAGCGTGAAGACGTGGCTAACAAGAATGCCACCAACAATCACCGCGCCAAGACCGCGATAAATTTCGGCGCCCGGTCCCGGAATGAAAACCAAAGGCAACATTCCCATCACGGCCGTCAGGGTGCTTGAAAAGATAGGGCGCAGGCGTGTCTCCAAACTGGACCGCACGGCATCGACGCGGCTCATGCCTTCGACTTCTGCCTGGCGCGTCCGCGCGACGAGAAGGATCGTGTTGTTCACGACCAGGCCTAGAACGATGATGAATCCGATCATCGTAATGAGATCGAGCGGCTGAAATACGAAGAGCCCGAGAATTCGCAACGCCGCCATGCCGCCCACAGTACCCAACGGCAGGGCAATGGTGGCAATTGCAGAATCCCAGACAGACCGGAACAACGCCGCCATGATCAGAAATAGGATCAGCACGGCGAGACCGAAGTTCTTCCCCATGTTCCAAAGTGCACTGTCGAGATGATCGGCAGCTGCGCCGTAGGTCACTGTCCCGTCTGGTGGCAGCAACTTTCTGATTTGAGGTTCAACATCACGACGCAAAATCGTCATTACGTCTTGCAGCGCCACGCCGCGCGGCGGTTGAAAATTCAGCGCGAATGTACGCCGGCGATTGAGGCGATATGTGCCGCTCGCAGCAAGCGTGCTTTGCATATTCACGAGATGGCTGAACGGCACCACATTCCCGCTCGGCGTAGCCAGAGGTGTGTCGGCCACTTGTGACGACGATGTCAGCGGCAGTGCCTTCAGGATCAAAAAGAGTTGACGCTCGCCATCGTAACGCTGGCCCACATACAGACCTTCGCCCAATGACTGAACGATGTTGCCGACATCGGGACGTGTCCAACCGACTTCCGCAATCGAGCGGTCATCCGGTTTCATTTTCAGCTGTGGCTGGTCGTAATCGAGCGACGGATTGCTGTTGACCACGCCCTCAGGGAAGCGCGCGGTAAGCAGGTCTTGCCCCTTTTTGGCAGCTGCCCGCATGGCGTCTTCGTCGTTGGATTGAATATTGATCGTGACGCCGCCGCCCTGATCGAAGCCGCCGAACAGCGATCCCATCTGCGCGAACGCTTGGGCGTCGGGCAGGTCTTTGATCACGTCGTTGCGGACGATCTTTTCAAGTTGCGGAAAATCGGAATCGTTCGGAACACGGACGGCCATGTCCATGTTTCCGGGACCGTTCATCTTCACATAGTAGTTCAGAAGCTTCGGCTGCTTTTTGCCGGTCAGGTAAGGTTGAAGGCGTTCGATAATCGGCTTGGCGTAATATTTGTCAGCGAAATCGACGCTCGTGCCGGACGAGAAGCCGATAAACCCGTCGATCGCGGCGCGTTTGACCTGCGGTAGATAGTGAACCGGCGGCAAGAGCAGCCAAGTCCCGACAACGGAGCTCGTGATTAATCCCACGATCCAAGCGCGCCGCTTGAAGGGCGTGTTGGTCACGTTCATCACGACATCTGAAATGCGCCGCCAGACATTGGTCAGGCCGGCGATTTTCGGTCGCGTTTTCAAGAACAAGACAGAGGCGACGGGAACAACCGTGATCGCGACGATCAAAGACATCAGAACTGCAAACGCGATCGTCAACGACAAATCGGCGAAAAGCTGCCCTTCGACGTCTTTGAGAAAGATCACCGGCACGAAGATGGCGACATTGGTCGCCGTTGATGCGAGCAATGCTCCCCATACTTGATGCGTTCCTGTTTGTGCCGCTTCAGCGGCCGGCATTCCGCGCTCACGCAATCGCAGGATATTTTCGAAGGCGACAATCGCAGCATCCAAAACCATACCGGTTGCGAATGCGAGGCCAGCCAGAGAAATGACGTTCAGCGTGCGGCCAGCGAGGTTAAGCAGCATTACGACCGCAAACAGGCAAATAGGGATCGCTGCCGAGATGATCAGCGTGCCGCGCCATTCGCGCATGAAGAACCACAACACGCCGACTGCAAGCAAAATACCGACGATAAGGTCGGATGTGACCATGCCCATGGCCTGATTGATGAAGTGCGAGGGATCGAAGGAGTATTGCAGAACCACGCCCTGTTCCTTTGCGGGACCGTCGTTGATCTTCTGCAACTCCTCTTTCACCGCATTGACGGTGGCCAGCACGTTTGCGCCGCTGGCGCGGAACACCGATATCCCGAGTGCCGGATTGCCGTTCTGATAGGCGAAGCCTTGCGCTTTGCTGCGGCCGACATGCACGTCGGCTATGTCGCCGAGATAGACCGGCTTGCCGTTGCGCCAATCCAGAACCAGCTTCTTCAGGTCAGCGACCGAATAGCGTCCGCGGAATTCCAGATTGTACTGGCGCCGGCCGACGTCGATGTTGCCGCCCGATACGTCATCCGCGCCGCTGATCTGCTGCGCCATTTTTGGAATTTGGATGCCGAGCTGTGCCGCGCGCATTGGATCGAAAACAATGTCGAGTTCTTCGGTCCCGCCATTGCCGTTGATTTGTGCGCTGCCGACGCCCGGGATAGCTTCGAGGCGAGGAAGCACCACGTCTTTTAAGAAATGCTCATAGCCGTTCACGTCGCGGTTGTTGCCGGGAAGCTTCTGCATGAAGACGTAAAGCAGTGTCGCGTTGGCGTTCTGCGTGCTGGCTAGCTGGATAAAGGGCTTTTGCGCATCCGCGGGAAGCGGGGGAAGTCGGTTCAATCTGCCGACGACGTCGACAAGAGTGCTCTGCATGTCGGTGCCAAGGGCGAAGGTAAGCTGGATGTAGCCTCCGCCATTGCCAGCGAAACCCTCCAGCTGTTGCAGGCCCGGAATTCCCTGCAGCACGTCTTCTTCCGGCTGGACGATTTGCGATTCGACTTCGCGCGGCGTCTCCGCGCGCCAGTCGGTTTCGATTCCGATCTGCGGACGATCGATATCGGGAAACAGCTGAACCGGGAGCGCGTTTAGCGCGAAAATCCCAAATAGAATCACGACCGCGACGCCTACCGCTACAGCGGCAGGATTCTTGATGCTGCTTGCAGTCAGCGCGCGCATTCGCTCCCTCTACGCAAATCATCGGCTGGCTAAGGTGCCTGTATTCGCTTGCAAATGTGGCGTCACAACGGCGTGAGGCAACATGAAAATCCATGCAGAATTGGCAAAGCGCTTTGGCTGTTTTGTATGGGTTCAAACTAGTGGTTATTTCCTATCGCTTCCGCGTGGTAGAAGGGTTGCGGACGGGTACGGGAGCGGCGATGAGCGTTCAACTGAAGGTCAATGGCGTAAACCATACGTTGGATATCGAGCCGGATGCTCCTTTGCTCTGGGTCATCCGGGACGAGATCGGCCTTACCGGCACCAAATTCGGATGTGGCATCGCGCAATGCGGCGCTTGCACGGTCCATGTGAACGGCGAAGCGCAACGCAGTTGTGTAACACCCGTGTCATCGGTTGAAG
>DASZML010000185.1:0-4404 GCA_035551875.1 Rhizomicrobium sp. | reverse complement strand
TATGAAACCACGCTGCATGAAGGCGTGCGCTTCGAGCGCCGGGTGTTCCATTCCATGTTCGCGACCGACGATCAGAAGGAAGGCATGGAAGCTTTTTCCGAGAAGCGGAAGGCCAATTTCACCGACAAGTAGCCCGCCAATTGACCCTCAACCCCGCGCGGGCTATACGCCCGCCTCCCAACGATTCAGGACGACCAATGCCCAATATCGCCTCGGCCAAAAAGCGCACCCGGACCATTGCCAAGCGCACGGCCATCAACCATGCCCGGCTGACCCGCATTCGCACATTCACGCGGAAAGTCGAGGAAGCCATCGCTGGCGGCGACTACAACGCCGCCCTGGCCGCCCTCCGGGCCGCCGAGCCGGAAATTATGCGCGGCGTCTCCAAGGGCGTGACGCACCGGAACTCCGCCAGCCGCAAGGTTTCGCGCCTCACCAAGCGCGTTTCCAAAATCAAGAAATAAGTCTCCCGAAGACTTGCCGAATTCAGTATTGTTACAGGCCCGAAGGCAATTTCGGGCCTGTTTTACTTGGTCCGTATGCTGACGAATATGGTAAAGAAAAGGTAAAGATTTTTTGCCGTGATAAGCCGCTGTTAAGGTCTTGATTCTGAAAGAGAACAAAATTCCGCATACGTTACATATACTTAGACGCGTCACATAACCGTCCCAAAAATGCAGTTTCTTAACGCTTTCTCTTTTCGTTCCTGTTGATTCGTCAGGTCGCGTGCGTATTGTTAACGCCATCACGACGGGGCTGGGACTGAAATGCCGAAGAAAAAGAGCAATAAAAACATAAGATTAAGCATGCTCTTCGGTAATCGCGCGAGCAGTTCCAAGTCTTAACTCAATAAACTCACAGAAAAACTGTCCGTAGCGGGTCGTAAGACCCGCCGATGGCTGTCTGTTCTCTGGACCCAGCTGAAATGTCCTCTTCCGACTCCAAGCCCGATTATGCCGGCGACATCGACGTCCGCGAGGCTTGGGCCATGTTGGAGGCTGATCCGAAGGCAGAGCTAATCGATGTCCGCACGGCCGCGGAGTGGAATTTTGTCGGCCTGCCCGACATCGGATCGCTCGGCCGCGAGGTTCGCACCATCGAATGGCAAAACTTTCCGTCTCGCGGTCCGGATCCGGAATTCGCCGCGAAGCTCGGCGCCGCCTTGCGCCAATCGGGCGCCACTGCGGATACGCCCCTGCTCTTTCTTTGCCGCTCAGGCGCGCGCTCGCGCAGTGCTGCGATAGCGATGACACAAGCGGGCTACTCAAAGGCGTTCAACGTCGCAAGCGGCTTCGAAGGTGATCCCGACGGCGAAGGTCATCGCGGGAATATCAATGGCTGGAAGGCTGCAAGCCTTCCTTGGCGACAATCGTAAAAGCTTAGGGGCGAACCGGATCGTCCGATCGAATCCGGCAAGAACAAGAAGGGCAAAAAGAATGGCACAGTCGATGGCGAACGCGTCGCAACCGGATTGGAATAATGTTTGGCTCGCCGCGCGCGAGCGGATCCGCAAAGAGATTGGCGACGCGACCTTCGACGCCTGGATTCGACCTTTGACATTGACCCGCTCGCAAGGCTCGGACCTTCACATCGCTGCGCCATCGGCTTTCGCGCGCAATTGGGTTGCCAATCATCACACCGCGCGCATCGAACGCGCGCTTAACACTGAGAGCGGCGCAACGGTAACGCTCTCGTTGGAAGTCGCGCAGGTTAAGCCGGTACTTGCTTCCGTCACACCGCGCGAAGTCGCTCCTGTGATTTCGGAAGTTCAGCCCACATCCGAGCCGCGTCGCGCGCTCTCGACCAAAGTTCTTCAACCCGCACAGACGTTCGACAGCTTCGTCCCGGGGCCGGCTACAGAATTCGCTTGGCGCGCCGCAAGGTCCGTTGGAACAGGTGAAAACGACGATATTTCTCTGCTGTATGTGCATGGCGGGTTTGGCTACGGAAAATCGCATCTTCTGAACGCGATCGCGCTCGAAGCGCGCAAGCGCGGCAAACGCGCGCTGTTCCTGGGCGCGGAAGATTTCATGCGCCAATTCCTCGGCGCGCTCAGCCGCAAGGAAACACTCGGCTTCAAAGAAGAACTGCGCGCGGCCGATATGCTCCTGATCGACGACCTACAGCACCTCTGTCGTTCGACCTACACCGTCAGCGAATTCCTGCACACGCTGAATGCGTTCTCCGATCTTCGCCGCAAGCTCGTCATTGCTGCGGACAAAGCGCCGGGCGCGATCGACAACTTATCCGCAGACGTGCGTTCGCGTTTGTCCGGCGGGTTGGTGATCGCACTCGACAAGCCGGATCGCATGACACGTCTGGCAATCCTCAAAGCACGTGCAACCGAGTTTGCTCGCGGTCGTGCTTCGACTCCTCTCCCCGACGACGTTCTGGAGCGCATCGCGGATATGGAAGAGAATAGCCCGCGCGATCTCATCGGTGTCTTCACCAAGCTGGCGACCTATGCCGATCTCACAAAGCAACCGCTGACGCTGGAAGCGGCGACGCAGATTCTTGGGCAAACCAATGTCGCGCCACGCAAGACCTCCATCGAGGACATCCAGCGTAAGACGGCCGAGTTTTACAAACTCGAGCTCCGCGACTTCCAGTCGCCGCAGCGCTCGCGCCGGGTCGCGCGGCCACGCCAGGTGGCTATGTATCTGGCCCGTGAACTCACCATGCGGTCGCTGCCGGAGATCGGAAAGCGCTTCGGCGGACGCGATCACACAACGGTTCTGCATGCTTGCCGCCGTATCGCCGCGCTCTGCAACGACGATCCGATGTTCAAGCAGGAAGTCGATTTCCTGCGTCAGGTTCTCTCGCGCGCCGTCAATTAAATCAGTCATTCCTCCCTCGGAAATCGAGGGAGGAATCTGCCTTTTTCCCTGTCTTTTCCTGTTCACTTTTCGCCCTGCCTGATATACTCGGACGCTTGAGTCTGCGCGCTTGAAAATCGCGAAGGAATTCAAGGGGTTACGGAGCCGCTTTTGGCTACCGTCGCGGGCTTTTTTAAGCGACAGGATCGAAACGAAAAACCGATGAAAATCACCGTCGAGCGCGGCGCCTTTTTGAAGGCCCTTTCCCACGTCCAGAGCGTCGTCGAACGCCGCAACACGATCCCGATCTTGTCGAACGTGATGATCGACGCGGCGAAGGGGAAGCTGAAACTCACCGCTACCGATCTCGATATTGAGATCGTCGAAACGATCCCAGCGGACGTGATCCGCAACGGCGCAGCGACTGCCCCGGCACACATGCTCTACGACATTGTCCGCAAGCTGCCCGAAGGCGCGCAGGTGCAGGTTGAATTGCTTTCCAGTGAAGGCGGTCGCTTGCAGGTGTCGGCGGGCTCTGTGCGGTTTGAGTTGGCTTGCTTGCCCAAGGAAGACTTCCCGCAGATGGCCGCGGGTGCGCTACCACACAAATTCCGCGTCGAAGCTGTGGACCTCAAGCATCTCATTGATAAAACGCGCTTTGCGATTTCGACGGAAGAGACGCGGTTTTATCTCAACGGCATCTATCTGCATGCCGCCAAAGAGGGAAAGAAAAAAGCTCTGCGCGCCGTGGCCACGGACGGTCATCGCCTCGCCCGCTTCGAACTCGATCTGCCGGATGGCGCCAGCGACATGCCGGGCGTAATCGTGCCGCGCAAAACAATTGCCGAACTGCGTCGCCTGCTCGACGACAGTGAGGGTGCTATCGATGTGTCGCTGTCTGACACGAAGATCCAGTTCACGAATGACGGCGTGGAGTTAACGTCGAAGCTGATCGATGGCACGTTCCCGGACTATCAACGCGTTATTCCAAGCGGCAACGACAAGTCGCTCGGTCTCGATAGCAAGGAATTCGCGCAAGCCGTCGATCGCGTTTCGACGATTTCGTCCGACAAGACTCGGGCGGTGAAATTGGCCATTGCGAAGGACAAGCTGACACTGACGGTGATCAACCCGGATTCCGGCACGGCAACGGAAGAGGTCGGCGCAACGTATAGCGCATCGCCCATCGAAATCGGCTTCAACGCGCGCTACCTGCTCGACATCACGAACCAGTTCGAAGGTAAGGATGTGCGCTTCCTGCTTGCCGATGCGGGTTCACCCACCATCATTGAGGACGCCGAAGATCCACGCACGCTTTACGTCCTCATGCCCATGCGGGTGTGAGTTTGAACGGCGCTGCCGACCTGCACATTCCACGTGCCCCTGCGGCCGTTACGGCAAAACTCGCCGTGACGCGGCTGCTGCTGACAAACTTTCGCTCCTATGCGAGCGGGGAGATCGCAGTGAGTGTGCGTCCCGTCGTGCTTGCAGGCCCGAACGGTGCTGGAAAAACAAACATTCTCGATGCGATATCTCTGCTGTCTCCCGGTCGAGGATTGCGGGGCGCCAAACTTGGCGATCATACGCG
>DASZML010000184.1:0-9865 GCA_035551875.1 Rhizomicrobium sp. | reverse complement strand
ATGTCCAGATGGAGCCGAAGCAATGTGTCCCGGCGAATTCCGATTCCGCCGATAGAGCGCTCGATGTCACTTACAAACAGGTAGTGCTGTGGCTACCGACCCAAAGGCGAAGGACGATTTGAAAGCGTCCGAACACGCTTGGATAAAGAAGCGCGACAAGACTTGCGATGACGAGGTCACCCAACACGAGCAATTGGCTTAAGTGGGATCTGATTTCCAAAAGGGCGCGAAAATTTCAAACCCAGACAGTGTTCCCAGCTGAAACTACTGTTAGGTAACTACTAGTGTTCACCCGGCCACATTTCAAGGTCTCGACCCATTCCGCCCGCGCATGGCAGGAGCCGGGTGCAACGCAGTAATCGCCCTATTGGTAACTCCCCAACAGCGCCTATCTCCAGCGCGTGGCCGGTTAGCGGGTGTTAACCCCCTTCACCTGGGCAGGCCGCGAATGGAGAGGCAAATGTCGAAGAACAACTACCCCACCGGCGAGGTCTACGGCTCACAAGTCCTGACCTTTGCGATCATCGCGGCCACCCTCGCGATGGGCCTGGGCATGCTCTGGTCCCCAGCCGAGCACCAGCCGACCAAGGCCCAAGCCGCGATCGAACAAGTCGTGGTCACGGCCCATGCCCCGGCGGTGTCCGGTTGATGGGCACTGAAAAACGCCAAACTTCCGTCATTTGACTGCTCACGAACAAGTGACGGAAGCCCGGCGGCGCGCTATATTGCGCTCCGTAAAACGGGCAATCCGGAATGCCGCTGTCGCCGACGGCGTCCGTCCGGTGGAGGGATTGAAATGGAAGCACCGATTCACGCCGCCGATGAAGTCGACAAAGACGAAACCGGTCCGCGTATCATCGCCGTCGTTGCAGGTGTGGTTCTGATCGCGATCGCCGCAGGCGCGCTCGTGTATTCGGGCATTTGGTCGCCGCCGGCGACACAAGCTGCCGCGCACACGCAGCAGCACTAAAGAATTCTTCACGCGCAAATGCGTGAGCGTCCGGTTGTCGATCAACCGGCGCTCGCGCATTTTTGTTTTCGCTTGGCAGCGGCAGGTTCCTGCGCGATGATTTTCACATGGAGCCGCGAGCGATCACCGTCCGGCAGGCGAAAATGGAAGACGCGAGCGCCGTCGCACGCGTCTACATCGAATCGTGGCACGACACTTATGCGGCCATTCTCCCAATGGGATTGCTGTGTGCGATGACCCCGCGCGGTCAGGCCGCGCGCTGGCAAGCTGCAATCCGCGCGCGCAAGGAAAGCGTGCTCGTCGCCGAGCATCTCCAACATGGCATTGTGGGAATGACGAGTTTCGGCGCTTCGCGCGATCGTTCGCTGAATTTCGACGGTGAGATCTACACGCTTTATGTCGACCCCGCGATGTTTGGATTGGGCATCGGAACCGCCCTCGTGCGATCGGCCTTCCGGAAGATGAGCGCGAAGGAATACGAATCCTGCGTGATTTGGGCACACGCGAAAAACAATGCGCGGTTCTTCTATGAGCGTCTCGGCGGACGGCTGGTGGCTGAACGCATGGCCAACATGATGGGCGGCCCCGTTCCCGAAATCGCGTTCGGCTGGCGCGCGCTGGCGGTTGCAGAGGCGAGCGGCGCGTGATCGCGGCCAAGAACGCGATCGTCATTCTTCTCGATAGCCTGAACCGCCACATGGTCGGCGCGTATGGTGGCCGCGAATTTCCGACACCCAATCTCGACCGTTTGGCGGCGCGCAGTATGCGCTTCACGCGGCACTATGCAGGGTCGCTGCCCTGCATTCCCGCGCGCCACGACATCCTATGCGGTGCGTGGGATTTTCTGTGGCGCCCGTGGGGGTCGGTCGAGCTATGGGAAGACGCAATCACCGCGCATCTGTCGCGCGCCGGTGTCGTCTCGCAGCTCATCAGCGATCATCCGCATCTCTTCGAGACCGGCGGCGAGAACTATCACGTCGATTTCACAGCGTGGGATTATCAACGCGGCCACGAAGGCGATCCGTGGAAGACGCGTGCCGATCCGAGCTGGGTAGGCGCGCCGATGTTCGGTCCCAAGCGCGACATGCCGTACGACCGCAGCCGCGGCTATTTCCGAAGCGAAGCCGATTTTCCCGGTCCGAAAACGATGGCGGCGGCGGCACGTTGGCTCGGTGAAAACGCCAAAGCGCATGAGCGGTTCTTTCTCTTCGTCGATGAATTCGATCCGCACGAACCATTCGACACGCCGGACGAATGGATGAAGCGCGCCGATCCCGATTGGGACGGACCGCCGCTGATCTGGCCGCCTTATATGCAAGGCGCGGTCGAGAAAGGCGTGATCAGCGAACGCGAAGGCCGCCACATCCGCGCGCGTTATGGCGCCAAACTGATGATGATCGATCATTGGCTGGGCCGCGTGCTCGATGCCATCGATGCGAACGATCTGTGGCACGATACGATCGTTATCCTCTGTACCGATCACGGGCACTATCTCGGCGAGAAGGATATCTGGGGCAAACCGGCAGTGCCATTGTACGAAACGATTGCGCGCATTCCGTTGCTGATCGCAGGTGCGGGCATCGCACCGGGCACATGCGATGCGCTGACGACGAGCGCCGACATCTTCGCCAGTCTAACCGATGTTTTCGGTGTCACGGACAAGGTCCGCCAGCGCACGCATGGCAAATCATTGGTGCCACTGTTGTCCGGCGAGACGCGCGACATCCGCGACTGGATTCTGGCGGGCGTGTGGGGCCGCGAAGTTCACTACATCGACAAGACGATCAAATATGCCCGCGCGCCGGCCGACAAGAACGCGCCGCTTTCGATGTGGTCGAACCGCTGGTCCACCATGCCGACGCATTTTCTGACGCGCGACCGCGAATTGCCGTTGCCGGACGACCGCGCCGTGCTCGATCATATGCCGGGGAGCAGCGTGCCGGTTATCCGGCAGATGTGGGATGCGAGCGATCACGTGCCTTTCTGGGCGTATGCTCGCTTTTCCGGCAATCACCTCTACGATCTTGGCAACGATCCGGACGAAAAACCAAAATCTCGCGGGTGCGCCGCGCGAAGCGCACGCGGTTGAAGCATTGCGGTACGCGTTGCAGGCGGTCGAGGCGCCGCCGGAGCAATTCCAGCGCCTTGGTCTGGTCTAGTCGTACAAGTCTTTCGGCCGCACGAATTCGAGCAATATGCCTTCGCCGAGGGTGACGTCTTTCCAGGCCTTCTGATCGAAGTCGAAAACAGTCAGACCGCCGGTCGAGTATTTGTTCTTCAGCTTCGCCAATTTCTCCGTTTCGGCTTCCGACTTCGGCTTGCGCGCGAGCTTCGCAGCGAGTTCTTCGGTGCCGGGATTGTGTGCAATGACGAGAAGCGAGCCCACCTCATCCGGCACGTCCTGGACAAGTGAGAGCATTTTTTTTGCCGAAGCAAGATAAAGAGCGCGCGTAAACGCCGGCTCCGGCACCCGTGCAAGTTCGCCGGAGAGGATGTCCCATGTCTCGCGCGTGCGCGCCGAGGTTGAGCACAAAACCGCGTCCGGAAGGTATCCACGCATATCCATATAGTGGCCGATCAATGCCGCGTCATCACGCCCGCGTTCGGTGAGTATGCGAGCATGATCGCCTTCGCCGGTGTCCTGCACGGTCTTGGCATGACGCAGCAGAAACAGGCGCTTCATAATTCTCAGGCGACTTGGTAACGGGCCCGTGCGCCGCGCTCGAGCGCCGCAGCCACGAGCTTGTCGACGTGCAGTGTGCGCCGGATGATCTCCAGCACGCGCACTTCCTCCAGCATCACCCGCGAATCTGCCAACGCGATCTCCAGCCCCAGCGCGTAAGCCGTCTCGCACAGATGTTCTGGCAGCGCTTCTTTGATGAGCCCGAGCACCGCTTCCACGCCATCTTCTTCCTGCAAAATCGATGCGCATTCCTGCGCAACGGGAAGCAGGCGGTGGTCCTCGAAGTCACGGAAGATCGGCAAAGTCTTGGCGATCAGGCCAATGGTCTTGAGCTCCTTGTCGCTCATCACGCCGTCGGCGGCGGACACCATGACCATGGCGTAAATCAATGCGGAATGGTGGCTGATCGTTTTCATATCGGCGCTTCGATGAATGCGCCGCGACCTTAATAACCTTGACCCCCAGGAACAAGCGCGCAACAAAACTGCCATGGCAAAGAAGAAGTCATCCGAGAAATGGCGCGCGCGGACGCTTGCTGTTCGCGGTGGCCAGACGCGCACGGATTTTCAGGAAACCGCCGAAGCGCTATTCATGACGTCCGGCTATGCCTATGACGGGCCGGAGCAGGCTGAAGCGCGATTTAAGGGCGAAGATCCCGGCTTTCAATACACGCGCTTTGGCAATCCAACAGTGTCCATGTTCGAACAGCGCATGGCCGCGCTCGAGGGCGCACCAAACGCGCGCGCGACGGCGAGCGGGATGGCGGCTGTGACGGCGACGTTCTTGTCGACGCTCAAAAGCGGCGACCACGTCATCGGCGCCAAGGCGATGTTCGGCGCGTGCCGCTATGTGATCGAGGATATCCTCGCGCGTTTCGGGATCACCAGCACACTTGTGGACGGCAACGATCTTTCCCAATGGGCGGCAGCGGTCACGCCGAAGACCAAGATGCTGTTCCTGGAAACGCCGGCCAATCCGACGCTCGCTATCGTCGACCTCAAAGGTGTCGCGGCGATTGCACACAAGGCAGGCGCATTGCTGGTCGTGGACAATGCCTTCGCATCGCCGGCCTTACAGCGGCCGATGGAGTTTGGTGCGGATATCGTGATCCATTCCTCGACCAAATATATCGACGGACAAGGGCGCGCGCTCGGTGGCGTCATTCTGTGCGGCGACGATTTCCTGAAGAATCATCTTCAGATGTTCATCCGCAACACCGGCCCTTCGATCAGTCCGTTCAATGCATGGCTGCATTTGAAGAGTCTGGAGACGCTCGACCTTCGCATGCGCGCGCACTGCGAGAACGCATCGACGGTTGCGGATTTCCTCGCGGGCCACAAGAACGTGGAGCGCGTGCTCTATCCTTTCCGGGCCGATCACCCGCAGCACAGTCTCGCCCGCGCGCAGATGTCCGGCGGCGGCGGCGTGGTGACGTTCGACGTGGCGGGCGGCAAGGCCGGCGCATTTCGTTTCGCCGGCGCACTCAAGCTGATCGACGTGTCGAACAATCTGGGCGACAGCAAAAGTCTTGTCACCCATCCAGAAACGACGACGCATAATCGCCTGAAGCCGGAAGACCGTGCTGCCCTCGGCATCACGCCAGGCATGCTGCGCCTCTCCGTCGGCCTGGAAGACGACGCCGATCTTTGCCAGGACCTCGAAGACGCTCTTAAAGCGGTCTGACGAAAGCGTTCAGCGCGGTTGTGGCACGATGCGGATGTAGGGTTTCGGCTCTTTCCAGCCTTGCGGATAAAGCTTCTTCGCATCGTCGTTCGAGACCGAACCGGCGATGATCACATCATCGCCCGGCTTCCAATTCACCGGCGTCGAAATCTTATGCTTCGTGCCAAGCTGCAGCGCATCGATGACCCGCAGCACTTCATCGAAATTGCGGCCTACCGACATCGGATAGACAAGAATGAGCTTCACTTTCTTGTCGGGCCCGATGATGAAAACGTTGCGAACTGTCTGGTTGTCAGCGGCCGTGCGCTTGGCCGGATCGCCGCTCGCTTCGGCCGGCAACATTCCGTAAAGCTTCGAGACTTTGTAATCGTCGTCGCCGATCATCGGATAGTTGGGGAAATAACCTTGCGTTTCCTCGATGTCTTTCGCCCAGCCGGAATGTTTGTCCACCGGATCGACGGACAAGCCGATGATCTTCACACCGCGCTTGTCGAAATCCGGCTTGAGCTTGGCCATATAGCCGAGCTCTGTCGTGCAGACGGGCGTGAAATCTTTGGGGTGCGAAAACAGCACCGCCCAGTGATCGCCGATCCAGTCGTGAAACCGGATCTTGCCTTCGGTGGTGTTGGCTTCGAAGTCGGGGGCGGTATCGCCGATCTTGAGCGTCATGGGGCTACTCCATTGAGAGGGGCAACCCTGAGTATCGCGCTCCGTTGGAGTTGCGTCTATTCCACTTTGATCGGTGTTATTTCTCGCTCACCCGCACCGGCGTCGTGACATAGTCAGCCGGTAGCAACTTCTTCAAATTTGCGATCTTCGGCTGATCGTTGATGACGATATAGGGATAATCCGGGTTCTTGATGAGGAAATCCTGGTGGTAGCCCTCGGCCGGATAAAAACCTTTGTACGCATCCACGCGCGTCACGATCGGATCGGCATAAGCGCGTGCACGCTTTAATTGATCGATGTAAGCATCGGCCACGCGCTTCTGATCGGGCGTGGTGTACCAAATCTCGCCGCGATATTGCGTGCCCTCATCGGGTCCCTGGCGGTTGAGTTCGGTCGGATCGGTGGCGACGGAAAAATAGACCCGCAGCAATTCGCCGAAGCTGATGATCTTTGGGTCGTATTTGATCTGAACGGACTCAGCATGTCCCGTCGCTCCTGTGCTGACGGTTTCGTAGACAGCCGTGTTGCGATCGCCGCCGGCATATCCTGCGAGAACTTGTTTCACGCCCTTCACATGCTCGAACACGCCTTGCAAGCCCCAAAAACATCCACCGGAGAGCACGGCGGTTTGAAGACCGTTGGACGGCGCGTCGGCAACTTGCGGCGCCATCACCACACGCGGCGTCTCGTCGGCGCGCGCGAAGACAAAGGTCAACGCGGCAACTGCGGCGGCGGTCAGAAGTGCGGTCTGTTTCTTCATGGTCGTCTCCTTCACGCGGTTGCGGAGCGCTTCACGAAGCGCAACGCAGCGGAATTCATGCAATATCGTAAGCCGGTCGGTTTTGGGCCGTCGCTGAACACGTGTCCGAGATGCGCGTCGCAGCGCGAGCAGGAAATTGCCGTGCGGTCCATGAAGAAGGTCGAGTCGGTCGTCTCTCTCACATTATATTTTGAGATCGGCTGCCAAAAGCTCGGCCATCCCGTGCCGGATTCGAATTTCGTCTTCGAGTCATACAGCGCAGTGTCACAGCAGATGCAGCGATAGAGCCCATCGCCTTTCGTCTCGGCATACTTTCCCGTGAACGGTGCTTCGGTATCGGCTTTGCGAGTCACCGAAAAGGCGAGCGGCTCGTCGCCCTTCAATTGGGTCTGCCAATCAGCATCGGATTTCGCGATTTTCGCGACTTTGACGACCCCCTCGCTTTTTCCTGCCGGGTTGAAATTTTCTATCGAGATCGTCGGCGTTGCTGCCTTCGCGGGTTTCAATACGGCAGCCGCACCCGCTACCGCCGCAAGCGCGGATGTTCCAATCAAGACTTCCCGGCGGGGAAGAGCGCGTGACATGACGTTCATACTCGAATCTCCTGCCCAATTCGGGCGATCAGGCGTTGTTCGCCCGAACCTACCCCTTTGTTACGCGGGAACCCGGTATTCGGGTCACTTTCGGGGAATAGCCTCATGATGCCGGATGACTTCCTGCACGATAAAATTCAGGAACTTCTCGGCAAAATCCGGATCGAGCTTGGCCGCCTGAGCGAGCGAACGCAGCCGCGCGATCTGCTGTGCCTCCCGGCCTGGATCCGCCGGCGGGAGGCCATGAGTTGCTTTGAATTCTCCGACAACCTGCGTGCACCGGAAACGCTCGGCGAGAATGTGGATCAGCGCCGCATCGATATTGTCGATGCTGTCGCGCAGGCGGCGAAGCTCTTCTGGAACGGCGGTGTTGGACGTCAACGCTGATGGGCCTTGATGATCGCCCGAATTTGCTCTGGCGTCAGATGCGTAGCACCACCCACCGTCGTCGGACTCGACATCGTCTTGAGAACATTCATCCGCATGCCGCCAATCATCATATCGCCGGGCTTCCAGCCTGCGGGACACGCACCGCTCCACTTCGCATCCTGAGTCATGTGGCTCTTGCTCTGTCCGTACATCGGCGGATTGAACTCGGTCTGCATATCCATGTGATAATTTGAATCGCCCGTGTAAGTCATGACCATGTGGCTATGCTGAACGCTGCCATTGATGTGACATGTCGTATCGATCATGCGAACCGGTCCGATGCCGCTGATGCGCGGCGGCGCGCATTCCTTCACCATATGCATGCCGTATTGCATCATCTGTTTGTCGGTATTGTTGTCGACGCAGAATTTTGTATTTTGCGGCGGCAATCGCTTGTCGCCGAAATTCATCGTCACCGTCCAAAGTCCGGCCTTTCGCATTGGGAAATCGGCGGACATGGCGGGTATCGCGGAAACAGCAATAAAAGCTGCGATTAGAGAAATACGCGCAAGCATGTGAACCCTCCCAGCGGATGCGCCGGAGAATCGCGCTTCGCATCGTCCGGCAGCCCAGCCTAGTATGGCGGCACTGGGCATGGGGGGACAATCGCGAAATGGATTATTCGGCGGCGCTTAAAGACTACACGAAATTCGATTTTCAGGCCGGGAAATGGACGCGTCCTGTCTATCGACGCGGTTCGGGCCCAGCAGTGATCATCATCCATGAAATTCCGGGGCTTCATCCACTCGTGGTTCGTTTTGCCGATCATGTCGCGGCAGCTGGCATGACCGTCTTCCTGCCGAGCCTGTTCGGTGAGCCCGGACGACCGGTATCGGTTGGTTACGCGATTGGCCAGATGGTCAAGAACATCTGTATCGCGCGCGAATTCAATGTCTGGGCAAACGACAAATCCAGTCCCATCGTCGATTGGCTGCGCGCACTGGCGAAATCGGTTCACGCCGAATGCGGCGGCAAAGGTGTGGGCGCGGTCGGCATGTGTTTCACCGGCGGCTTTGCGCTCGCGATGATGACGGAACCAAGCGTGGTCGCACCGGTGCTTTCGCAGCCATCCAACCCGATCCTTGGCAAGGACAAGAAATCCAAGACCGATGCCTCGCCCGCCGAGATCAGATGCGCGAAAGACCGTTTTGAGAAAGAGAATCTTTCCATGATCGGCCTGCGCTTCTTCGGCGACAGCTTCGTGCCGGACGAGCGCTTCGACTTCTACAAGCGCGAGTTCGGCAACCGCTTCGAGGCCATAGAGCTTGATCCCAAAGACGCCAATCCCGGACCGGGTCAGGCGCATTCGGTTTTGACAATCGGATTGAAAGACAAGGACGGCGAACCGACCAAGGACGCCGAGAAGCGCGTCATCGCGTTCTTCAAGGAAAGAACAGGCGCCTAAGCCAAGGTAATTTCCGGAGGATATTATGAAGAAAATAATTTCACGCCTGCTGGCCGGCGCAGCGGCTCTCTCTATTGCCGCGTGCGGTAACCCGCATCCGCCGCCGAAGTCGAGCTACGGGTCGCATCCAGACTTGCCCGCACCCAAAGCGCAGTTTCTGCCAACACTGAGCGTGAATTCGGTTGAGCCTTGGCCTGCTGGTGCAGCACCAAAAGCACCGGAAGGCTTCACCGTCACGCGTTTTGCCGAGAACCTGCACCATCCTCGCTGGGTCTACGTTCTACCGAACGGTGACGTCCTTGTTGCGGAAGCCGCGCCCGCCGCAGTGCCGATGAATTCTCCGGAAAACATTGTCGAGCACTGGCTGGACGCGAAGAACGGCTCGGCACCCCCAAACGCGAACGACATCGTCCTTCTGCGCGACACCAATGGCGACGGAAAACCAGATGTGCAGACGGTATTTCTGAAAGGTCTCAACCAACCTTTCGGCATGTTGCTGCTGAATGGCTCTTTCTACGTCGGCAACACGAATGGCGTGATGCGATTTCCCTATAAGGACGGGGAGACACAGATCACGGATGCGGGGCAGAAGATCCTCGATCTACCGACGGAACATCACTGGACACGCAATCTCATCGCCAGCGAAGACGGTAAAAAGATCTATGTCGCTGTT
>DASZML010000183.1:0-11085 GCA_035551875.1 Rhizomicrobium sp. | reverse complement strand
GTCACGACCGTCAATATCGACAAGCTGAAGCTGAAGATCATTCGTGTTGGCGACCGGCTGTTGTCACAGATCGAAAGCGGCACCGTCGATCAGACCACGCTCTATTCCTATGACGAGCAGACGCTAGAGAACAATCAGGGCTCGGTCGCGTGGACCGGAACGATGGACGTCGCCAACGTAAAGAACGATAGTGTCGTCACGCTCATTCCCATTCGTGATATCCTGAACGGCAAGCCGCCTGGCGCCTATGTGCTGGTCGCGGAAGATGCTGCGAAGGCCAAATCGTCCGACGATTCCGGCGATGGCGACTCCACCGACGAGATGGCGACGCAGTGGGTGATCGACTCCAACATCTCGATCACCACGTTCCAAGGCACAAACGGCCTTGCGGTGTTTACGCGCTCCTATGCGAATGCGCGGCCAATGAGCGGCGTGAAACTCTCGCTGGTGGCGCGCAACAACAACGTCCTCTCGACGGTAACGACGGACTCGTCCGGCCGCGCCGATTTCGATTCCGGCTTGTTCAACGGCAAAGGCGGCGACGAGCCCGTCGTCGTGATGGCCTATGGATCGGGCGGCGACTTCAGCTTCCTCGATCTGCGCCGCCCGGCATTCGATCTCACCGACCGCGGCGTTGGTGGCCGCGACACACCCGGCCCCATCGACGCCTATTTATATACCGAGCGCGGCGTCTATCGCCCTGGCGAGACGATCAAATCCGTCACTATGCTGCGCGATCGCGTGGGCGCTGCCGTCACCGCACCGCTAACGTTGATCGCAACTCGCCCCGACGGCGTGGAGTTCGCGCGCACGACGTTCGCTGGCGCATCTCTTGCCGCTGGCTCGGCCACATGGGCATTGCCACTGCGCAACACCTCGCCGCATGGCCGCTGGCAGATCGCCGCTTACATCGATCCGAAAGGCACGCCGGTTGGCCGCGTGCAGTTCGATGTCGCCGATTTTGTGCCGCAGCGTTTGAAAGTCACACTCACCGCGCAGGAGAAGGTACTGCATGGCGGCGAGGACTTCCATGTGAAAGCCGAAAGCCGCTTCCTCTACGGCGCGCCGGCGGGCGGATTGTCGGGCGAGGGCGAAGCAAAGATCGCGGCCGATGCCGATCCCTTCCCGGCGTTCTCGAAATATCAATTCGGCCGCATCGATGACTCCTTCTCCGATGTCGATGTGAATGTCACCGTGCCAGACACCGACGCGCAGGGCGTTACGACGGCAACAGGCTCCATCGGCGATCTCGCGGATACGACATTGCCACTGAAGGCTGTGATCAAAGTCTCGATCCACGAACCGGGTGGCCGCACGACCGACAAGAACGTCGAGATTCCTGTCCGTACGCATGACGTTGCTATCGGCATTCTGCCCGACTTCGACGAGGGATCGGTCAACGAGAATGCGCGCGCGGGCTTCGAAGCTATCGCCGTGGATTCAAGTGGCAAGCGCATCGCGCTCGATGGTTTGAACTTTTCCTGGGTGCGTGAAGACACGAACTATCAGTGGTATCAGAACAGCGGCGAGTGGAAGTATCAGGCGGTCACGCGCGACCGGTTGATCACGAGCGGCCAGATGTCGATTGCCGGCGACAAGCCCGCGCGTCTTGCGCAGTCGATGCCGTGGGGTTCCTATCGCCTTACCATCACCGATCCGAAAACAGGCGCAGCGAGTTCGTATCGCTTCTATTCGGGCTGGGCAGCAAGCGAAGCGGGCGACCGCCCGGATCGTATTCCGGTCGCTGCCGACAAGCCCGCTTACAAGCCCGGCGAAGTCGCGCATGTCTCGATCAAACCGAGTGCGGACGGACAGGCGCTCGTCGTCGTCGCGGGCGACAAGGTGTTTTCCTCCAAGATGATCAGCGCGCCGGCTGGCGGCGCATCCATCGATATCCCCGTGTCGGCGGATTGGGGCGCGGGCGCGTATGTGCTCGTCACAGATTATCGCGCGCTGAACGATTCCACAGGCCGCGAGCCGGTGCGTTCCATCGGCGTGGCGTGGCTCGGTGTGGACAATTCCGCGCGCACGCTCACGCCGGTCATCGGCGGTGCGCAGAAGATCCTGCCGCGCCAGCGCATCAACATCCCGGTGACGGTAAAGGGTCTCGCCGATGGCGACGACGCGTATATGACGCTCGCCGCGGTGGACGAGGGCATTCTGCAACTCACCGATTTCAAATCGCCCGATCCGACGACGTATTACTTCGGCAAGCGCAAGCTCGGCGTCGGCATGCATGACGATTACGGACGCTTGATCCGCGCGGAGAAGGGTCCGGTCGGATCTCTCCGTGAAGGCGGTGACAGTTTCGGCGGGCGTCCGCTTGCGGTGGTGCCGACGAAAACCGTCGCTCTGTTCTCCGGTCTTGTGAAAGTCGGGCCCGGCGGCGTCACGCAAATCCCCGTCGACGTGCCGGACTTCAATGGCGAGTTGCGCCTGATGGCGGTGGCATGGACGAAGGACAAAGTCGGCCATGCCGACCGTCCGCTCGCCGTGCGCGATCCGGTTGTCGCCGATATCGTGCTGCCGCGCTTCCTCGCACCGGGCGACAAGAGCCAAGCCGCGCTCAACATCAACAATGTCGAAGGCCCAAGCGGCGCTTATACAGCCGTGGTCACAACAAGCGGTCCGATCGGCGTAGCCACAGGCGCGCAAACCGTTCTGACGAAAGCCATCGCGCGCGGTCAGCGCATTCTCGTGCCGGTCGAGCTTGATGGACGTGGCCTCGGCATCGCCAGTATCACGTTGAAGCTTTCCGGTCCCGGCGGCTTCAAGGTGCAGCGCTCGTGGCCGATCGAAGTGCGCGCGCCGCAGCTCGATATTGCCCGCGACGACATCCAGCCGCTCGGTCCGCACCAGACGTTCACGGCGAACACGTCCCTTGTCGCCGATATTGTGCCCACCACGCTGATCACATCGATCAACGTCTCGGCGAGTCACGGCTACAACGATGTGCCGGGCCTGCTGCGTTGGCTTGATAAATATCCGTATGGCTGCATCGAGCAGACGACGAGCCGGGCCATGCCGCTGCTCTATTTCAACGATCTGGCGACACTTGCCGGATTGCCGAAGGATCAGGCGCTGCATCAACGCATCCAGGACGCGGTCGATAACGTGCTCGATATGCAGAACTACGCCGGCAATTTCGGCATGTGGGGTCCGGGCAACGATGCCGATCCGTGGATCAGCGTCTTCGCGCTCGATTTCCTCAATCAGGCGAAAGCGAAAGGTTATGTCGTGCCAAACGAGGCGCTGCGCCGTGGCGCGGCGTGGCTGAAGACGACATCGACATCGGATTCGTTCGACGACGCCACGCGTGCCTATGCGTTCTATGTGCTGGCGCATGCGGGGCAGGTGAACCTCTCCGACCTGCGCTACTTCAGCGATACGCGCGGCTCCGAGTGGAACAACGCCATAGCCGCGGCGCTCACCGGCGCGGCTGCCGCGCAAGCAGGCGACCGGTCGCGTTCGAACTACGCGTTCAACCGAGCGCGCGAAATCCTGATGGCCGCGAAGCCGCTGGACTATTCAGAGGACGACTACGGCTCCTTCGTGCGCGATCTTGCGGGCACAACCGCGCTCGCGGTGGAAGGCGGCGATTCCGAAATCGTGCCAGCATTGATGAAGCGCACGGACGATGTGGACATGCGCCTCAACGCCACCACCACGCAGGAAAAGGCTTGGATGTTACGCGCGGCGTATGAGTTGTCGTTGCAGAAGACGCCGCTCAACATCGCGGTGAACGGCCAGCCGCAGATTCCGCGTCAGGGTGCGGTGCGCCTGTCGCCTAACCTTGGTCAGATCGCACACGGCATCTCAATCTTGAACCGTGGCGATGGGGGCGTGTGGCGCACAGTCTCGGTGCAAGGTACGCCGAGTATTCCGCTTCCAGCCGGTAGCAGCGGCTTCACGCTGCAAAAGACGGTTTGGACGATGGCGGGGCAGCCGGCCGATCTCGGCACGCTTAAGCAGAACGACCGCGTGATGATCGTGATCGAAGGCCAGATGGCGAACAATTTCTTCCGCCATATGGGCGCGATCGATCTGTTGCCCGCAGGCCTCGAAATCGAAATGCCCATCGCGGGCGATGACGCCAAGGCCTATCCATGGCTCTCCACGCTCAACGACGTACTGATGGAAGATGCGCGCGACGACCGTTTCGTTGCCGCCTTCGACATCGGCTCGCAATACCAATCGAAGCCTGATCCGAAAAAGCCGATACCGCCGCCGCCGAGCTTCCGCGTTGCCTACATCGCGCGCGCGGTCACGGCTGGCAGCTTTGCCATGCCGGCAGCGATGGTGGAGGATATGTACTCGCCCTCCATCGCCGGGCGCACGGCGCTGGGCACGGTGACGGTCGGGCAGGGCAAGTGATAGGCGCGTGAGGTCGGAATTTTCATGAAGCAGGATTTCAACCTCGCGGAAATCATACTGGAAACTGCCGATCGCTATCCTCAGCGCGCTGCGTTCCGCTTGCCGGATGGAGAGCTTTCCTACGCGCAGTTTAAGCAGATGCTATACAGCCACGCGCAGCGCATGCGCGAGCTCGGTGTCGAGCGCGAAGCGCGTGTTTGCATCGCTGTTGCCAGCCCGGCTTCGCAGGTATGCATTGCGCTCGCTTGCTCCCTTCTGGGCTGTAGCTTCGTCGCGGGCACCAAATCTGCCGTGGGAAACAAAACTATCGGTGTGACACATACCGTCTTGAGCGTTGGCAAAGCGCCAAACGCCGCCGGAAGACCCTTGATTATCGATCGCAGCTGGTTGCCGCGCAATGCGACCGAGACGATGGATTTCGGCGGCTTTGAATCTGCCGATTCCATCTGCTTCATCGCGCAGTCATCAGGGACGACAGGCAAGAGCAAGTTCATGCCGGTCACCGCGCACGCGCAATGGCGCCGTCACGTTCAAACCCCTTTCGAATATCTTCACGATGAGCCGCCAATTGCATGCAGTCAGATGCCTCACCTGAGCGTGCTCGGGCTGGAGTACGTATTCGAACCGCTGATGTTGGGCGGCGCCGTTGTGGTATCGAACGATCTCAGTTTCATGGTGGGTGCGGGCGTAAACACAGTCGTGGGGTCGCCGTCGCAGTACAGGGGCCTATGCGAGCAACCCCTGCCATCCGCGAAGATCAGGTGCGCCGTTATTGGCGGTGGCCATTGCAGCGATCAACTGCTGGACACTCTTCTGAAGCGTTTCGATCTGGTCCACTATCAGTTTGGCAGTGCCGAGCTTGGAAGAATCGCTTTCAATCGCTTTGGTGCCGGCGCAAAGAACAGCAACTCAGTCGGCAAGCCTATTCCGACCGCGCAAATCGAAATCGTCGACAGCGCGGATAACCACCTACCACCGATGGTGACCGGAAATGTTCGAGCGCGTTCCGACTGCCCCGTATCCGGCGTCATTGGTGAGAATGCTTTGGAGACGTTTCGAGACGGATGGTTCTATTCCGGCGATATCGGTTTTCTATCCGAAGATGGCGGCCTGACGATCGTTGGCCGTGCCAACGACGTCGTGAATTTCGGAGGCGTCAAGCTGAATGCGGCAGCCATCGATGATCTGATTCTCAGTATCGACGGCGTCAAGGACGGAGTTTGCTTCGCGCAGTCCGAGTTTTCGGTGATCAACGAACTTGGTATTTTGGTTGTGCCGAAGATTGACGAAGATGCCGAGGCCACTGTGTCGCGTGTGCAGGAGGGGTTGCTCGCGAAGTTTGGCGCGCGCGCTCTCGCTCAGCGAATTTATGTGGCCAACATCATTCCACGTGGCGAGAACGGAAAGGTTTCGAGGCAATCGCTGGCGGCGTCTCTGGCGAAAGCCACCCCATTCGCCATTCGACGCGTCGAGAGCTGAATCTGGCAAAATTCATGACGCCGAGGCAGAAGTCTCGCTCGATTGTCGCGCTGTTTGCGCTCATTGGAGTCGTCTGCGCGCTGCTCGCGGCGGATCGGGCCAATCCGCCGGACATGACGCGCTATCGCAATGTCTCGCAGGAAGTGGATGCGCGCGACGGCTCGCTGCTGCGGCCCTTTCTCTCGAAGGATGGATATTGGCGGCTGAAGACGCAGGCGCGTGACGTTAATCCGCGCTATCTCGCGATTCTTAAAGCTTACGAAGATAAGCGCTTCGACGATCATTTTGGTGTCGATCCTGCTGCGATCTTCCGTGCGGCTTCGCAATATGTTGGCGCGCGGCGGATCGTGTCGGGCGCATCAACACTGACGATGCAAGCAGCGCGTCTGCTCGAACCGCGGCCACGCGGTTTTGTCACCAAAGTTTTTCAGATGGCCCGCGCGGTACAGCTCGAAGAGCGATATTCGAAAGATCAGATACTTTCGATTTACCTGACGCTGGCGCCTTTTGGTGGCAATCTGGAAGGTGTGCGGGCGGCCTCGTTGTCATATTTCAACAAAGAGCCACAAGCACTCGATCTTTCCGAGAGCGCGCTGCTTGTGGCGCTTCCGCAATCGCCGGCGAAGCTCAGACCGGATCGTCATGGACTCAACGCCATTGCCGGCCGCAATAAAGTGCTTGCGCGCATGGTGAGCGAAGGTGTTATCACGCCGAGCGACGCGAGCGTGGCGATGCACGAAGGCGTGCCATCTATCCGGCTCGCGATGCCGCTGATTGCGCCGCACCTTGCCTACCATCTGGCGACGAAATCGCATGACGCGCAAATCCGCACGACCATTAATCCGGCGCTGCAAACGGCGATCGAGCGGCTTGCTTTGCAGGAGCAATCCTATTTCGACGATCACGCCAGCCTTTCCATTGTCGTGGTGGAAAACAAAACGCGGAACGTGCTCGCCTATGTCGGGGGTGTGGATTATTGGGGCAAGGCTGGTCAGATCGATCTCGCGCGCCGCACGCGCTCGCCCGGATCGGCGCTGAAGCCTTTCATCTACGGCCTCGCGTTCGACGATCTCATCCTTCATCCCTCGACGATGATGGAAGATCAGGCGACGACGTTTGGTGATTACGCGCCGAAGGATTTCTCCGGTGCGTTTCAGGGATCTGTGACGGCGCGCGATGCGTTGCGTATGTCGTTGAACGTCCCGGCCGTGATGGTACTGGATCGCGTGGGACCGTTGCGCTTCACGCTGGCGCTCTCCAACGCCGGTGCGCATCTCGCATTCCCGACGAAAGACACCGAGCCCAGCCTGCCGGTCGCGCTCGGTGGTCTCGGCATTTCACTCGCTGACATCACAATGCTTTATTCAGGAATCGCGAACGGCGGCGTCGCCAAACCGCTGCGCTATATCGAAGGCACGCCGGACGGTGCGCCGCACAAGCTGTTTGGACCGGTCGCGGCCTATTATCTGCGCGATATTCTGGGGGGCGTCGCGTTGCCGGAAGGCTGGGCGATGGGGCAGGGCCTGTCCAAACAACGCACCATCGCGTTCAAGACGGGCACGTCTTACGGTTTCCGCGATGCGTGGTCGGTTGGATTCTCGAACGATTACACGATCGGTGTGTGGGTAGGCCGCGCGGACGGCGCACCGCGCATGGGCAGTGTGGGCCGCGAAGCCGCCGGCCCGATCTTGCTGAAGACGTTCGGTCTGTTGCCGCCCGACAAGAATCCCGATCCGGCGCCCCCCAGCGGTGCGATCCTCGTGCAATCGACGGCCGCGCTGCCGCAAGGTCTGCAGATCTTCACACGTGACATCCAGCAGACGCCCGCGCCCGTCGCCACCAATGTTCCACCTCCTACGATCAGCTTCCCGCCGAACGGTGCGGTCGTGCCGTTGCCGCAGGCCAGCGCGAAAGAGCAGCAGATTCAACTTAAGGCGCAAGGTGGCGCTGGCCCACTCACTTGGCTCGTCAACGGCCAGCTCATCGGCAGCTTCGACCGTTTCCAGCCGGTACTGGTGACGCCGTCAGGCGAAGGGTTCGCGCGCATCGTGGTGGTGGATGCCAGCGGCCGAAGCGATGCGTCCGAAGTGCGCTTCAAACATATTCATTAGAACAACGCCATGACCTGGCGCTTGCCTTGATACAACGGCCGCCCGGCCATCCATTTTCCGCGCTTGTCGAGAATATTGGAACGCGCCATAGGTCCTTCCATGTCCGGCGATCCACACACGCAGCAGCACCCGAAAGGCAGCCGCAACGCGGCGCGACTCGTCACCACGCCCGCGGAGCGCAAGCGCGGTCTCGTCATCTTGTTCGTCAGTCTGGTGTGCATGGGCGCGGGGCAATCGGTGATCTACACGATCCTGCCACCGCTGGGCCGCCAGCTTGGATTGGTGCCGACGCAGATCACATCGATCTTCGCGGCCAGCGCCGTGATCTGGATTTTCTCTTCTGCATTCTGGGGCGTGCGCAGCGACCGCTGGGGCCGCAAGCCGGTGATGCTGCAAGGCCTGGCGGCGTTCGCGGTTTCCTTTGCGTGTTTCGCGACGGTCATGCATGCCGGCATCAACAATTGGATCCCGGCCTATCTGATTTTTCCGGCGTTGATTTTCTCCCGTTGCATCTACGGAACGTTCGGGTCGGGCACGAGCGCGTCGGCGCAAGCCTATGTTGCCGACCGCACGACGCCATCTGAACGGCTGCGCGGCATATCGATTATCTCCATGGCGTTCGCGTTCGGCACAACGTTCGGTCCAGTCATTGGCTCGTCGCTGACGCTGTTTGGTCTCTATGTGCCGTTCTACTTCATCGCGGCTTGGGCGTTCTTGAGCGGATTGGCGATCTGGTATTTCTTGCCGGAGCGCACGCCGCCAAAATCGCAAGCCGTGCGCAAAACGACTCTGCGTTGGTACGAGCCGCGCATGTTCCCGTTTATGGCTTTCGGTCTTGTGATGAGTCTCATCGGGTCCATTCCGATCCAGACGTCCGGCTTCTTTTTTCAGGACGTGCTGCATCTCAACGCGCACATGACGGCTGCCTACACCAGCATCGGCTTGATGGCTGCCGATATGGCGGCGTTGTTCGCACAATTCGTGGTTGTGCAGCGCATGGGGCTTTCGTCGCGCGTGCTGACGATCACCGGCATTTGCATCACGGTGCTTTCCAATACGTTCTTCATCTTCGTACAGGACTTTCCGACGCTGGTTCTGGCGATGATCATGTCGGGTCTCGGCTTTGGCATGGCGCGTCCAGGGTTCACCTCGGGCGCCTCGCTCGCCGTCTCGCCACACGAGCAAGGTGCCGTGGCCGGCCTATTGAACGCGGCCGGCGCGGCCGGCTTCATCTTCGGCCCGATGATCGGTTGGCTCTACGAGTTTTCGCCGCGCGTGCCCTACATCTTCGGGGTAATCGCGATGCTTTCGCTGCTTGCGGCACAATTCATTTCGCGCGTGTTACGCAACGCGGGTCAAATTCCGCCCGACATGGAAGCCATCGAAGAGCCGACAGAATCGCCCGTTCCCAACAATTGAAGACGGAACGGCTATCGCAGATCTCTGGTCTGGAGAGCCGCGGTCATCTGACCGAGCATCTCAACGGTCGGAAATCCATCGGCCGGAAGGCCATGAGCCTTTTGGAAGAGGCGCAACGCGTTGCGAACCTTGTGTCCGAGCACGCCGTCGATCGCGCCGGGATCGTAACCGAGCGACTTTAGCTCCGTCTGAAATTGTGTGCGCTGATCTCCCGTGAGCGACTGTTCGTTGCGCGGCCACGGCGTCATGATCGGTTGCCCCCCGCGCAAGCGATCGGCGAGATAACAGACCGCCAATGCATAACTCGCAGCGTTATTGTATTTCAGGGCGACGCGAAAATTGTCGAAGAGAATGAATGCGGGTCCATGCCATCCACCGGGCAGATAGATGGCTGCATCGGATGGCGCGATGGGAAGATCGTTTCCGGTAACGGTGCGAACGCCGAGCTTCTTCCAGAAATCGAGGGGATGCGTGGTGTCGCCGTCCGCAAGCTCATACGGAAAGTCTTTCGGCAGCGCGACTTCGTATCCCCAGGGCGCTCCCTTCTGCCAACCGGCGTGCTGCAACAACGCTGCTGTCGATGCGAGCGCATCCGCTGGGGAGTGCCAAAGATCGCGGCGTCCGTCGCCATCGCCGTCAACGGCATCTTTGAAGAAGGACGATGGCACGAATTGCGTGTTGCCGAACGCACCCGCCCACGATGACGTCATCTGCGACGGGGAAAGGCCTTCTTCCTGTTCCATCTTCAGCGCGGCAAGCAGCTCGCGTTGCGCATAGTCCTGACGGGGTCCGTCGTAAGCGAGCGTGGCAAGTGCTTCGAACATGTTGAAGCCGCCCATCGCCGAACCGTAATTGCTTTCCATGCCCCATATCGCGACGAGGATCTCCTTCGGCACGCCATATCTGCTTTCGAGATTGGCGAGCATGGCAGCGTCGGCGGCGAGCAGTGCTTCGCCATTGCCCACACGATCGTCGGATACGGCGCCGTCAAGATAAGTCCACACCTGCTTGATAAACTCCGGCTGCTGAAGGTTCATCTGCTCGACGCGCGGGTTGCGGTGAATGCCATTCACAGAAGCATCGTAAATGTCCGGACGGATGCCGGCAGCGAGCGCGGTGTTGCGAAAGCTGACGATGAAAGCTGTGAACTTCAGGTCCTGAGGATCGGGCGCGACAGGCGCAATGGCCGGCACGGCGGCCAGCGTAGTGTCGGCGTTGTGCGCCTCGCCCGCAGACGGCGCAGCACAGGCGGTCAACGCCGCCAGAATCGCAATTCCCAAACTCCCCCGAACCAAGACCCCAATCCCCCGGCGCAAAACCATGCCAAACCCTAACAAAATCAACCGCTTCCGGTTCCAGCGGAAGTGACGAACGCCGGTTGACAGCGCCATGCCCGGCCACTAGTTTCCGCGCTCTTTTTCGACCCCTTTTCCGGTATTTTGAAGGCCACTCCCATGAAGATCCGCAACTCGCTCCGCTCGCTCAAGAAGCGCGACAAGGATTGCCGGATCGTCCGGCGCAAGGGTCGTACCTACGTCATCAATAAAAAGAACCCGCGCTTTAAAGCACGCCAGGGTTAAGACGTACGGCTTTTTCATAATTTTATCGGGATGGCAGGCCCGCTTACGGCGCGTTATCGTCGCCGCATGCGTATTCTCATCCCGCTTGTTTGTCTCGCACTCGCGACGCCTGCGTTTGCCGC